>NZ_JASPJJ010000013.1:0-63901 GCF_030232825.1 Corynebacterium sp. MSK044 | reverse complement strand
CGGCCCCGGTACCAACTACCCGGAACACGGCAGTACCGGGTCTCCGGAACACCGGTACCAAAAACCCGCATCTGACAGACGCACAGTGTGTCCACATCTAAACGCGGCAAAGACGCAGGCCAAAGCTACGGAAGCGCGCCGGCGGACAGATTTGTCCGCATCGTCCGTGACGCATATATACGCCTATATACGCCTATCTGCTCCAGAGCTGCATGAAGAACGAAAGCAAAGGAAGGAACGTTTCGGTGTCCACTTAAGTGGGCAGTTTTTGCTGGTGCGGCGCACTGAAGACGATTAACGTCGAAGGCACCTTTAGGGCACCTTTTTATGAAAGAGGCTTCGGGAACCCGGAGGAACCAAAGGGGAACCAGGGGAACCAGGGGTAACTACGGGGCACTACAGGGAGCTATTGGGAGCTATTGGCAGCTGCGGGGATGAGCAAAAGGGGGGGAACACTCGAGATGAAGCGAGTGGAGATTTCAGAAATTTCGGTTTTTGAGGGACGACCGAAATGCCCGCCGTTTCTGCGCGGGGCGGAGCTGATGGCGGCGCTGCAAACGGGGCAGGCGTTTACGGGGGAGGAGTTGGTGGGGAAATTGGGCGTCGATAAGCGAACGTTGAGGCGCGACATCCAGGCACTCCGTGCCGTTGGATTTGAGATTAAGACGACGCGGCGGGAGTCGAATTCTTACCGGTTGATGCGCGGCGAGAAGATGCCACCGTTGATTTTCGATGATGACGAGCTGGAGCTTTTGGCGCTTGTGTTCGCGTATTTTTACACGGAGGATGAGGAGCTGAAAAAGCGCGTCGGCGGATTGAAACGGCGGATCACGGACCTGGCGCCGTGGCATGTCCTGGACCGAATCGAGGCGGCTTCGAGGCAAGCGATGCGGGAGGGCATCAGCGTCTGGTTTGCCGCGAAGGCCACGCGGGACAAAGAGGCTGGTTAGGGCGTGATCAGGGCGCCGCTAGGGCGCGATTAAGTCTTGGCGCTGTCTCGGACGGGGACCCATTTGAAGGCGAAGCTCATGATGAAAATGCCGGCAGCGATGAGCGTAGACACCCAGCCGAACGCACCGGTGAAGGACGCAAGCACGGCGATCGGAGCGAGGATGGTCATGCCGATTTCGAAGGGGCCGAAGCCGACGTAGGCGACGCCATACTCGTTGAGGGTGCCGGATTTAAGCTTCGGGTCAACCATCTTGAGCAGGGCAATACCGGTGGCCACCGCGGCGGTTGCCCAGCCCCAGCCGAAGATGCCGCGTTCGATCCACTGTTCGCCGAAGTACAACGGGGCCATGACCAGTAGGTAGAACAGGCAGAACACGAGACCGAGGACGAAGAGCAGAACGAGTGCCTGCCAGTAGGCGGCGAGGGCTGCGGGGACGATGGAGGCGATGCCGAAGGCGATCATGTAGTCGGTCGCCGCGCCGGAAATGGCCGTGACGGTGTCCTTGTCCAGGTAGTTCGGTTTCTTAAACAGGCGCAGGAGACCGCGGCCAATAAAGCCGATGACGAAGGAGAGGGCGAAAAGCGGGATAGATACGTTGCCGAGGACGGTGGAGAGAAGGTCGTTAACCAGGTAGGCCACAAGCACCGTGAAGACGATGAATCCGCCGTGCAGGGCGAGCGGTTCGATCGAGGACGGGTTGGTGGTCGCTTTACCGATGGAGGGGCGTTGGGATTCGTCTTCGATGTATCCGGAGCGCAGTTCCTTGGGCAGTTCACCTTGGAGTTCAGTTGCGCGACCGGTGCGGATGCCCCAGTTGGCCACGATGACGCCACCGATGATGGCCACGATGGTGCCCACGGTTGCGGAGGTGAACCCGAGGGAGGACGCGGCGACGGCACCTGCGGTGTCTTCGAGGGAGGAGCCGACGGCGGCGGCTGTACCGAAGCCACCGACGAAGCCGACGGGCAGCATCATGCCGAACCAATCCTCGGTGCCAAAGACGGGTTTGAAGAGGTAGATGCCCAACAGGATGAAGAGGCCCCATTGGAACATGAACATGGTGGTGGAGAATGCCCACATGTTGCGTGCGCCTTTGGCCACGGATCCGCCGAGGTCCATGGAGTAGGCCATGGAGGCGAAGACGACGGCGATGAGGAGTGACGTGTAGGCGCCGATGTGGTCGGAGAACTGGATGAGTCCCAGGATTTCGGGGCCGAGGAACAGGCCGATGAGTCCGGCGGTGATCGGCGCGGGCAGCAGGAGCTGCTGGAGGACGCGGACCCGTTGACGGAGGATGTTGCCGATGATGAGGAGGATGGAGATCCATCCGACATCGGTGAGCAACACGTAGGGGGTGAATTCCATGGTGGACCTTTCAGCTCTCGGTTTCTCCGCCAGATCCGTGGGATCTGCAAGGTTCTGTCTCGGCTAGCTTAGCCGTCTCGGGGGACACGGTATCTTGGACTGCATGTCGCCACGCGTGAAATTGTCGCCGTCTTTGGTAGAAGAGCTGGTCAGTCGCCTGCCCGAGGTTCCGGAGGCGCGCGCTTTAGTGGAGGCGTTGTTGGGGGATGAGAAGGGGTGGGTGGCGGTAGGCGTCGATAGGCGAAGGCTTGCTGTTTCTGCTGATTCTTATGATGCCGTGGTGGGCCCTGTGAAAGCGGTGTTGGAGGCGCACCCGGAGATGGATGAGGTGCGGGAGCATATGATTGCGGGCTTGTCGCGGATGGGGGCCGCGGCGCGGGAGGCGGATCTTGCGGGTGTGCCGCCGGCGACTGCGATGCAGGTGATTGGGGTGCTTCCGCTTTTCGACGACACCGCGATCGCCTACTGGGCCGTCTACCTGTCCGCTTCCGTGCCGGTGGAGTATGAGGCGGGGCAAACGTTTCCCGTGTTGCGCCCAGAGATCGCTGCAGCGGCGCAAGTCGAGGGGACGGATCCGCAGTGGGATAGATTGGCCCCGGCGATTCCGCCGAATAGTTTTGGTGAGCTGGTGTTTTTCTTGCCTGCGGAGACGTTGACTAGCGATGTGGACGCGTCGCAGATTCCGCAGGTGGGTGAGTATTGGACGTTGGGGCGCGCCAGCGGTGAGCCGGTGTGGCTGACCAACACTGTGGATGCGCGTGGTGCGGCGTTGGCGGGCGTGCGGGCCGCGGTGTTTGGTGCGGCTGAGCGTGGCAGTGGTGTGAATGTGGAGCTGCTCGTGGACGCGGCCGGTGCGCACGAGCCGGGCTTGCGGGCGTTGGCGGACGCCTCAGATTGGTTGAGGTTGACGCGGGCCGATTAGAGCCGATTAGAGCAGAGGCAGGGCTGCACGCTGCTTGAGGGACTCTTCGGGGTCGACGTCCACAACAAAGACCTCGGGCTCGTATCCGGCTTGGGCGATGACGGTGCCGTCGGGCGCAACGGCAATGGAGTGGCCGATACCGGTGGGACCCGAGCTCTTCCCTGCTTCAGCCACGCCACCTGGTCGCGCCTGGTCAGCAGCAATGATGAACACCCCCGCATCGAGTGCACGGGCGCGGGCGAGGGTGTTCCACTGCTCGAGTTTGCCTTCCCCATCGGCCCAGCTGGTGGGCACAAGAATGACTTGTGCACCTTCGCGGGCGAGTTGTTTGAACTGTTCCGGGAAGCGGATATCAAAGCAGGTGGCTACGCCGATGGTGGCCCCTTCGTGGGTGAAGGTGTGCAGGCGGGTGCCAGGTTTGACGGTGTCGGATTCACTGTAGGTGGCTGTGTCGAAGGTGTGGATTTTGTCGTACCCCTCGTGGTGGCCATTGCCGGTGATCAGGGCGGTGTTGTACACGCGGTTGATCTTCCCCTGGGTGTCAGCGGGACGGAACATGCCGGCGACAATGGTGACGCCGAGCTCGGCAGCCAGCTCACGCAGGCCAGTAGAGAAGGGCCCGTCGAGTTCTTCGGCTTGGGTGTCTAGGCGACCGGAGTCGAAGGCTTGTGATGTTGCTTCCGGGCACACGATGAGCGTGGCTCCCTGCGTGGCCGCCTCCCGAATGTTTTCAGTGGCAAGCAACAAATTTTCACTCTTGTCTTTTGTGGTGGTGACTTGCACGATTCCGATTCGCATGCGCACCAGCGTATGTGGAATTTGAAACGAATTCCACAGGCCCGTTTCGCCATTTTGGGCGTTTTCCTTGCGCTTGGAGGGCGTCATGGTTTTTGCTCGGAAATATGAACTACATCCAAGCACCAGCACACAGTCTTCCTACGTTCCCCGAGTGGCATTTACCGCAGTTAGATGGTTTATCCACTCCGAGTCTCACCGCCGTTGCGTTAGCCCGAGCGCACGAAATATTACTCAACGGAATAGCCACCCGTTCCCGCAATGTGACGGATCAGGCGGCTGATCTCGCCGCCTTTGCCCATGCGGTGCGCCACGTTGATTCTTCACACGGGTTTGGGGGTGCCTGATGCTCGTAGCCAGTGAACTCACTCGTTCTGCCACGCGAATGCGCGAGGTGTCCGGGGATCTTCGTTCGCGGGTCACCGATACGTGGACTCATCGCAGTTTGCTTCACGACGTCGGCCTGGACGGCCCCACCGCCACCCAAGGTTTAGATCTCCTGACCAAGTTGGGCAACTCTTTGGAGGAGCCCGCTGCCCGCCTTACCGCGATAGCTGACGTGTTAGATACAGCCGCGGAGGTGCAGCGCGAATTGGACCGGACGTGGGAGGCGCTCGCCGGGCAGGGCAGCCTGGGCGTGGCTCCCCTCGCAGCGGTATCACCGGGCCTCGCGCTGGCCCATCAGGCGGCGTTGGCAACGCTTGCGCTTCAGATTCAGCTGCTGGACCAAGCCTGCGCGGCCTCCGTTTCGGGAGCGTGCCTTTTGGCGCACGAGGCTGATTTGGACCGGCTTGTCTTCCACCCCGATGAACCGCTTGAGCACATCAGTGAACGCAATCTGGGCACCGCTCCAGCTTCCGTCCGGGACGTGATCCGCGGTGCGGACGGCCTGCTCTTGGAGGCCACTCCCCTCCGGGACGACGCTGGCCCGAATTACGGCGATGGCTACACCGTCATGGTGGGCCCACCGAGTGATGATTCATGGCGGATCAACCCGTCTAGTGTGACCACCCTGGTAGCGGGTGTTTCTAGTGGTGATCCGGCACATTTGCCCGGCGCGATCGCACGGGCACAGCACATCGCAACCATCACGGGTGGTGCGGTGGTGGTGTGGCAGGGCTACCTGCCCCCAGCGACACTGCCGCAGGGGGCGAGTCCGAACTATGCGCGGGCGGGCGCAGATGATCTTGCGGCTTTCCAGATGGCTCTTGATGAGCGTTTCCCGGATGCCCGCCACGTTGTCATCGGCCATAGTTACGGCTCTGTCGTGGCCACGCGAGCTGCGATGGACCACGGCTTGTTCGCCGATGAACTGATCTTGGCTGGTTCCCCAGGTGTGCCGGCGCGAAACGTGGATGAGCTCACACTCATCGGCACGAACACCCGGGTACTGGTGGCGGACTCCCCCACCGATCCGATTTTGGCGCTGCGCTCCGGCCCTGGTGCGGTCCACGGATTCAACCCGGCAAGCCCACAGTTTGGGGCGGAACGGATCCCCGGGATTCGCGGCGGGCACTCCGCCTACTTCGCGGACGGGGAGTTTCTAGGGGCGGTGGGAGAGGCGGTGCGTCGCTAAGCAGAAAAGCGATCCACGAAAGAAGCGTACCGTGGGAACAGACAAGAAGACATGTGACGGAGGAAAGATGAATAAAGATTTTGCGCACCAGATTGTCCAGACCCTCGAGGCAAACGGCGTTAAGCGTATTTACGGCATTGTGGGTGACTCGCTGAATCCTGTCTCCGACGCAGTGGCTGAATCCAGCATTGAGTGGATTCACGTCCGTAATGAGGAAGCAGCAGCCTTCGCTGCGGGGGCCGAATCACTCGTGACCGGTGAGCTCGCCGTGTGTGCTGCGTCCTGTGGCCCGGGCAATACTCACCTGATTCAGGGTTTGTATGACTCGCACCGCAACGGCGCGAAGGTGCTGGCCATCGCATCCCACATCCCCAGCCAGGAGATTGGCTCGAAGTTCTTCCAGGAAACGCACCCGGAGCAGATCTTCGCGGAGTGCTCTGGCTACTGCGAGATGGTCAACTCACCGGAACAGGGCGCACGCATCCTGCACCACGCAATCCAATCGACGATGGCCGGCAAGGGCGTGTCTGTCTTCGTGCTGCCCGGTGACATTGCTAGCCAGGAAGCCGCGGATGTTCCGCTGCTGGATTCCACCATCGCGCGCGGTGATAGCAAGCGTGTCTTCCCAGATCCAACAGAGGCAGCACGCCTCGTGCAGGCCATCAATGAGGCAAAGAAGGTGACGCTCTTCTGTGGCGTTGGCACGGCAGATGCCCGGGATGAAGTGCTCGCACTAGCGGAGAAGATCAAGTCCCCCATCGGGCACTCCTTCGGTGGCAAGATGCACATCCAGCACGACAACCCCTTCGATGTGGGCATGAACGGGCTGCTTGGTTACGGCGCCTGCTACGAGGCCTCACACGAAGCTGACCTGCTCATCCTGCTGGGCACGGACTTCCCATACAACGTGTGGTTGCCCACCAAGAACGTGGCACAGGTGGACATCAAGGCGGAGAACATCGGCCGCCGCACCAAGGTGCAGTACCCGGTTGTGGGCGATGTGAAGAGCGTGATTGAGAACATCCTGCCGCACGTTGAGGAGAAGAAGGATCGCTCCTTCCTCGATTCGATGCTCAAGGAACACGCGAAACTGCTCAACAACGTCATTGAGAACTTCGGCCACAACGAGAAAGCCACCCCGATTCACCCTGAGTATGCTGCGGAGCTTATCGACGAGCTTGCGGACGACAACGCCCTCTTCACCGTCGACACCGGCATGTGCAACGTGTGGGCTGCCCGCTACATCACCCCGAACGGCAAGAAGGACGAGTTGGCTTCCTTCCGCCACGGCACCATGGCCAACGCGCTACCCCAAGCAATTGGTGCGCAGGCTGCGGACCGTGACCGCCAGGTGATCACATTCTCCGGCGACGGCGGTATGGCCATGCTGCTGGGCGAGCTCATCACGGTGAAGGAACACAACCTGCCGGTGAAGATGATGGTGTTTAATAACTCCACCTTGGGCATGGTCAAACTCGAAATGATGGTGGCTGGCCTGAAGGAGTTTGGTACCTCCCACGAGGGCGTCAACTTTGCAGATATTGCATCCGCAGCGGGCATTACGTCCTTCCGTGTGGAAAAGCCACAGGATCTAAAGAAGACCCTGAAGAAGGCTTTGGCACACGACGGCCCAGTGTTGGTGGACATTGTCACCGACCCGAATGCACTGTCCCTGCCGCCGAACTTTGATTGGTCCATGATCAAGGGCTTCACGGAGTCCGCGGTGAAGACGGTGCTCGACGGCGGGATTGGCAACATGGTCACCCTTGCCCGCTCTAACCTCCGCAACATCAAGGGTGCGGCGGCGATCGAGTTCTAGAACTCCACGAACTGTTCCCAGATCCAACGCAGCCCCTCGATCAATCCCACGAGGCCGAGGAGGGATCCGAGGACGATGAGCGGAATCTTCCACCCCAAGCCCTCCTCCCCCGGTAGCGGGGGTGTGGTCGTCGTGCCTGGGGCGGGCGGATTCACCCAGGGATCACTGCCAGGGTTCGTGCCCGGTTTGGGCTCTGATCCAGTGTCGCCAGCATCTCCACTGTCGCCACTGTCGCCGTCGGCGCTGCCAAGGCTGGCGAGAGCTTGTTCTGCTGCCTGCTTGACCTTGGGGTCGATGGTGGGGTCGGCGAGAACCTCCGTCAAAACGTTAGAGATATCCTCCGCGGTGTAATCCAGCACCGGGATGGAGAAAGTTTCGTTGAACTGTTCCACCCCTGCCGCGTTGAACAGGCGGATGGTTACGGGCAAAGAGGAGCCGGTGAAGGTCCGGTCAACCTCAATCGGGATGGTCACCGGGAGTTTGCCGGCTGTGGGGTTGGTGGAGTCATCCTCAGGCAGGTCCTCTGGGATGCCCTCAACCCGGAATCTTTCCCGCCACATGGGGCCACCGGGGTAGGTGGCTTCGAGGATGAAGGTTTGTTCTTTCCGGCCGCGGTTAGTGATCTCCCCGGTGATAGCGTTCGCGGGCAGCGCGGGGATGATGCCGTTGTGGATGTCCGGGTCCTGGGTGAGGCGGAAGCCACCCTTGCCAGAGTTTTTGTCGGCGGCGATCACTTCCAGGTCGCGGACGGTGGAGTCCTCCTGGTGGTGGTCATGCTGGTCGGTGTCAGGAATGGCAAAACGGCCAAGGCCGTCCGCGAGGAGAAGGTTGTCCCAGTCAGCCGGCACGGTGTAGGGGCCCTCGTAGCAGGTCTTCACCAGGCACACCAAAGGCAACGCACCACCATCACGGTATTCCCGGTCGGAGTACCCGAAGTGGGAGAACTGGTACAGGTAGTTCATCGTGGACAGGTAGTTGGGCAGGTTAGATAGACCATGGTTGGCTGGCACGGTGGAGGTGCCGGCGTGGGTGAGACCAAGGTTGTGGCCAAGCTCGTGCAGGATGGTGTTGCGTACCTGCTCGTCGCTGGTCATGGTGAACTGTTTGGCCACGTAAAAGGAGCCGCCGGGAGTGGTGGATACACCGGAGGAGTAGTCGCCGGCCAGTAGCTGATCGCCGATGATGCCCAGGCGGAAGATACCGTCACGTGCGCCAAGATAGTCGGCGCGGTCCGCAAAGAGGGTGGGACTGATGGTGTCCTCGGATGCGTAGTACGGGACGCGGTACGGCACCGTCGGTCCGCCCTTCATCTCGGCGGGGTTGGTGGTGAAGGTGTTGAACCACTCTCCGGCATCGATATGCAGATTGATGCCTTTGTCTTTGAACAGGTCAATGAGGTCCCGGAGAGCCTTTTTGGAGGGCCGGTATTCGTTCTTGTTGGCCTCCGCGCACTCGAGGAAGTCGGTGTAGCCGCGGGGCGTTCGTGCGTAACGGCCACCAGGTGCGCAGGATTTAGAGTCCACTTCGGGCTGCATCCAGTTGAGTTGGAGGAACACATCGCGTGTGTCGGGGGATGCGCCCCAGCGGGGGAAGTCCAAGTGTTCGTTGGGGGTGGGCTTAAAGCCGTGGCGTTCCCATTCGTCGGGGATGCCATCACCGTCAGCGTCCGTGGGTCGTACAGCCGGGACGGCTGTCACACTGATGGAGCCTGTGAACGTTTCACCCGGTTGTAGAGGCTTGAACCAGCGTCCGTTTTGGTAGCGCGCGCTACCGCTGCCGCGCTGCCCTTTGGCGCCGTCGACACCATAGGCCACGTCGGGCCAGGTGCCGTCGCCGGAGAATCCGGTTGCTTGCGGGTTGCCGTCAAAGTCCACGCTGACGGTGTAGTCCGGGCGCGTGGTGGTGGCTACCAGCGTGTTGTCGGCAGACATGGCGGTGAAGTTCGGGCTGGAATGAACCCCGGCGTGGCGTAGGTCCACCTGAAGCCTCTGTTCGCGCGATGTGGTGTTGCGCAGGGTCACATCAAGTGTGGCGGTGGTGCCGTCGATACGGTAGGTGCGCAGGACTTCAATGCCCGTATTGGAGCCGGCTGCGTGATCGATGCTGCGCACGTTAAAGATTTCGGTTGCACCTTCACGGCGGGTGGTCACAGAATCAGCAGCACTGCGTTGCGGAATGCCATTGAGGTACACGGTGGAATCCAGTCGCGTCAGCAGCGTGCCCGCGCTGGAGCGCCAGGTCAGTTCAGCACTGTCTTTATTGGTCGGCAGGAGTTTCGCACCAACCAAGCTGCCGCTGCTCGCGGTCGCGCGTGAGGTCTCAGTTTGTGCGATCTCTTGGCTGTGTGCAGGAGAAACTGCCCCGCTGAGCGCCAGCGTGACGGCTGTTGCTGCAGCTATCAGTCTTGGGAGCATCGCACGCATTGTTACCTCGCTTGCAGTTGCCGGTTGATTTTCTCAACAAGTTGCAGTGCACGCTGAGACGCAGCCAGTGTCGTCAGAATCCCCACGAGGAGAGTCATCGCCAGACCAACCCAGTCCAGAGTGCTCAATCTCAGCCTATCGCTTATCGACGACCCCTGACCCCCACCCGTCATCTCCGCCTCAACCGCTACCTCCCGATGGGAACCATCAGAATAGGTCACGATCACGGGGATGGTGATGTGGTTTTCCGGGGTGGCGTTGCGGGTGGTGGTGACGGTGAGGTGGCCCGTGGTCGCGTCGATACGCACGTGCCACCCTTCTGGCGTGAAGCTGCGTGGTAACGCGAAAGTGGTGCCGGCAGGAACCGTGCCGGTCTGTGCGGCGCTGGCGCTTCGACCTGCGCGAACCGTGATTGCGCCCCACTTCGGCCGCGCTTTTTGCGCAAGGGAGGAAACGTGAACCGGAGTAGCAATGCGGTTGTCCGAGCCATCCGAGTACAGCACATCCATGGTGGGAAGGTACAGCGCATCTGGAACAGCATCGCGCGGCATGGTGAAGTCAGTTTGCCCTGTCCCACGGTCAACGGTGAGATTTTCCAGGCCACCGTCACTGACAGAATCAAACGTTGTTCCCGAAGGCAACCCTTGTGGGGTGAAACTTCCGGCCTCACCCGGCGCAACGATGATCGGGACAGGCTGGGATGGCAGGAACTGGCTGGCGTCGCTGCCCTCAGGGTTGATGCGGACAGTGGCCGTAAGTTCATCGACTGATGCATCGGGGTACACCGCATGAACGGTGACGGTCAGTGGGGTGGCATCTTCTTCAGGTGCGGTGAGGCGGAGCGCACCGGTGTTTTTATCAATGCCCACCAGCCAGCCACGGAATCCTTCCGCGGGTTCCACCACGAAGTACTCCACCTCGGGCATGCTGGCTTCCCCGACTTGGTGCACGGTGATCGTCTTGCCCTTTGCCGCGGTGCGGTTCTCCTCATACGCCGGGGAGTACTTCTCCGCCATGAGGTCGCCCACCAGCAAGAACTCCACGACCACCGTGTCGAAGGACCCGTCTGCGTAGGTCACCTTCACCGTCACGGGGATTTTTTCGCCCACCTGCATGCCCGGCGGAGTAAGCACCGTCAGCTTGCCTTCCGCATCCACGACGGCAGTCCCAGACACGACCTCAAAGCTCGTGCCTTCTGGTGTGGGCTGGCGGTTAAAAGTCACACCCCCATGGACCACATTGAAGGTGGGTGCATGACTACTCCCGCCTTGGCCAACATGGGCAAAGGACGGCGGGTACACCGGCTCATGCGTGTCCGCCAACGTGGCATCCTCCGGCTCATCCTCCCCCGGCTCCGGTGTCACTGCACCCACGTTGATAGTCAGAGTGGACACAGCGCGGTTGCGGTACAGAAGGTCCACGGTGACCTCCTTGCCTTCGTCTTCCGCACCGAGTGTGTAAGAGCAGGCAGCAACGTCAGCAGCGGAAGCCACCTGACACTTCTTCACCACCTGAGCACCCCGGCGCCACACAATCGTGTTCGCCGCTGGCGGCAACTCTTCGTCCACCCGCAAAGCCACGGTCTCCCCCACCTCACGGCTCACCGTCGTCTCCTGCGTACCCGCGAAACTAAACCCGGCTGCGGGGTCCTTCACCACAAGCGGGATGGTGCTCTCATGCGTGGGCGAATAGCTCACCAAATCAATGCGGGTGCCCGCCGGATAATCAATGCGCAGCGCACACGAGGAAGCATCAAAACCGTTGGGGAACTCGCAGCTTTTCACCACGGTTCCGCTGACAACCCACTCCTGCTTCGTCGGCGTGTAATCAATCGGCCTGAGCACCACGCGGTCCCCGATGTACACAACACGGGGTTCAGCTTGCTGCGCCTGGGCAACAGCTGGACCAAAGCCGTGTGGCCCACCGACATGCATCGTGAACGAAGGAACGCAAAGCCCCACTGTCATAGCGACAGCGATGGCCGTGATCCGGCGGTGTGCAGACCTCAATACGGTGCGTCCTCTTCTCTTTTCATGCCCCGAAAGGGCATACCTGTAATTGATCTTGCCAGAAACAACGCAGGAGGCAAACACACACGACCACGCACAAGTGTGGCCAGGAAATATCAGCTTCCCCTAGCCCCGCTCACGACGAGTCGAACGGGACCACGCCACCAGCGCGGTGGAGCGGGGAACGTGGACGAGTTCACCACCTCGTCGAGAAGCAACACGTGCTTGCGCGAGGTGCTCCTTGAGCTGTGCATTCTCATCCTCAAGTTGATCAATCCGCTCGCTAAGCTCAATGATCGTCTTGATCCCCGCGAGGTTCACACCCTCCTCCTGGGAAAGGTGCTGAACCTGGCGCAGGCGCTTGATGTCGCGCTCCGAATAGCGGCGACCGCCACCGGAGGTACGCACAGGACTAACCAACCCCATCCGGTCATACGTGCGCAGGGTCTGGGCGTGCATGCCGGTGAGCTCAGCGGCAACGGAGATGACAAAGTACTCGCCTGAATACTGTTCCGAACTAGCCATTTCGCTCACCCCTTAGACCGCCCCGGCCCAACCCGCACGCGGGTTGAAGCCAGAGTCCTTCTCCGCCTGGGCGTAGGCACGCAGCGCACTCGTCGCTGCCGTGTCCAGGTTCTTCGGCACCGTAATCTGCACCGTAACCATCAGGTCACCATTCGTGCCCGATCGGCGTGGCACACCACGGCCCTTCACGCGCAGCGTCCGACCATTCGGCGTACCAGCAGGCACCTTCACCTTCACCGGGTTATCCAAGGTGGGCACAGTCACCGTGCCGCCCAAAGCCAACTCGCTGAAGCTCACCGGCACCGTCACCTCTAGGTCATCCCCGGTGCGCGTGAACACCTTGTCCGGGCGGACCGTCACGTTGACAAACAGGTCACCCGCCGGCGTCCCATTCGGGCCCGCCTCACCCTGGCCAGCCAGACGGACCTTCTGCCCATCAATCACACCAGCCGGAATACGCACCGTGATCGAACGGGTCTTTCGCACCGTCCCACCACCGTGGCACGTGCCACACGGGTGTTCCACGATCTGCCCGGTGCCGCCACAGCGAGTGCACGGCCGGGACATCCCGAAAGCGCCCCGCTGCTCACTGACAAAACCGCTCCCGGAACAATCCGGGCACGTCGTGGTTTTGCCGTCCTTCGAACCAGAGCCATGGCAATCCGTACACGGCGCCTCACCAGTGAGTTCCACCGGGATCGTCGTGCCCTTCACCGCCTCACGGAAGTCAAGGGTTATTTGCGTTTCGACGTCGGCCCCCCGCGTCGGCCGAGCATTCCTGCCACCATTGCCGCCGCGGTTAAAGAGGCCACCGAAGATGTCACCAAGACCGCCTTCCGCAGAAAATCCTCCGCCTTGTCCAAACCCGAAGTCGTCGAATCCTCCGCTGAAGTCCGAGGAGTTTTGGGAGCCCGTCGTGCGAAACCCACCCGGGAAACCCGAGCCTCCCCTCCCCCCGAAGCGCATGAAGCCTCCGGAGTCCATCATCGACTTAAACTCGTCGTATTCCTTGCGCTTAGCCTCATCGCCGAGCACGTCATACGCCTCAGCCACGCGCTTAAATTTTTCTTCCGCTGCCTTATTGCCGGGGTTCGAATCCGGGTGGTTCTCCCTAGCCAGCTTGCGGTAAGCCTTCTTAATTTCAGCGGTGGTGGCCGACTTACTCAAACCCAAATCACCGTAGTAGTCCTTGTTGGACCATTCCTGTTGCATAGCCATGTGCACCTCCTCCTTTCCAAATAGGAAGCTTTCGGAACTAATTCGATATATCTAACGCCCCCATCGGGAGCCAATTTTGTTGAGTTACTAAAAGTACTGGTCAGAGCCTTAGGCCCGAAAGAGCCGATTTTTCGGGTGCCAGATTTCTCGACCCCGTCGAGCAAAAGGGGCGGGCGGGGTTCCCCGTCCCGCCCCCATGGTCAGCCTGGGCGATTACTCTGCAGGATCCGCGATGATCACCATCGCGTTGCGGATCAGCTTGTCACCCAGCTTGTAGCCGCGGCGCAGAACCGTTCCGATGACCTTGTCATCACCGGAGGACAGATCCTGCACTGCCTCGTGGATCTCCGGGTCGAAGGCATCGCCCTCGTCACCGAAGGGAGCCACACCGTGGCCGGTCAGAACCCCGGCCAGGTTGTCGGCGAATGCCTTCAGGGGACCTTCTTGCAGGTCGCCGTGTTGGCGGGCGAGCTCCAAATCGTCGAGAAGCGGGAGCAGCTGCGAGACAATCTTGACCTTCGCTAGATCAGCGATCTGAGTGCGCTCGCGGTCCGTGCGGCGACGGTAGTTGGCGTACTCGGCGCTGACGCGCTGGAGGTCTTCCGTACGCTCAGCAAGCTGAAGCTCCAGGTCAGAGACCTCCCCATCGCCGTCCACGTCAGGGGCGACCTGGGGGTCGAGCCCTTCGGTGTCGGTAAGCTCATCGGCTACGAACTCCTCCGTAGCGTCAGTCGCCTCAGTAGCTTCCGGGTTCTCGGGCGTGGGCTGGTTCGGGTTGGTCATGGTGGCAGCTCCTTACTTGTCCTCGGAGTTGTCAGCGTCAGCGTCGTCCTCAACAACCTCGGCGTCGACGACATTGTCATCGGCCGGGGCGTCAGCCTGAGCAGCGCCAGCGTTGGCCTCCGCCTCGTAGATGGCCTTACCCATCTCCTGGGACTCGGTGGACAGCTTCTCCACTGCGGCCTTGATGGCGTCGATGTCGGTGCCCTTGAGAGCCTCGTCGACCTCATCGGCAGCAGCGGTGACCTTGGACTTGATGTCCTCGGTGACCTTGTCAGAGTTCTCGTCCAGGAACTTACGGGTTTGGTATGCCATGGATTCCGCGTTGTTGCGGGTTTCCTGCTCCTCGCGGCGAGCCTTGTCCTCGTCAGCGTGAGCCTCGGCGTCCTTGATCATCCGGTCGATCTCCTCCTGGGACAGGCCAGAGCCTTCCTGGATCTTGATCGTGTTTTCCTTACCGGTACCCTTGTCCTTCGCGGTCACGTTGACAATGCCGTTGGCATCGATGTCGAAGGTGACCTCGATCTGCGGGACGCCACGCGGTGCCGGTGCGATGCCGCCGAGTTCGAAGGAGCCGAGCAGCTTGTTAGCGGAAGCCATTTCGCGCTCGCCCTGGAAGACCTGGATCTGCACGCTCGGCTGGTTGTCCTCAGCCGTGGTGAAGGTCTCCGAACGCTTCGTCGGGATGGTGGTGTTGCGCTCGATCAGCTTGGTCATCACACCACCCTTGGTCTCGATGCCGAGGGAGAGCGGAGTGACGTCGAGAAGCAGCACATCCTTCACGTCACCGGTGAGCACGCCAGCCTGGAGTGCAGCACCGAGTGCCACGACCTCATCCGGGTTGACGGACTTGTTCGGATCCTTGCCGGTGAGCTCCTTGACCAGGTCAGACACAGCCGGCATACGGGTGGAACCACCAACCAGGACAACCTGATCAATGTCGCCGACGGACAGGCCAGCGTCCTTGATCACCTGGTTGAACGGCTGCTTGGTGCGATCCAGCAGGTCAGAAGTGATCTTCTGGAACTCGGTGCGGGACAGGCTCTCGTCGAGGAAGAGTGGGTTCTTGTCCGCATCCACCGTGATGTACGGCAGGTTGATGGAGGCCTGCTGCGCAGAGGACAGCTCAATCTTCGCCTTCTCAGCAGCCTCACGCAGACGCTGCAGAGCCATCTTGTCCTTCGTCAGGTCGATGCCGTGCTGGCTCTTAAACTTATCGACGAGCCAATCCACCACACGCTGATCCCAGTCATCACCACCCAACTCGTTGTCACCAGCGGTAGCCAGAACCTCAACAACGCCGTCGCCGATCTCCAGCAAGGAGACGTCAAACGTACCGCCACCCAGGTCGAAGACCAGGATGGTCTGCTCCTTCTCACCCTTGTCCAGGCCGTAAGCCAGGGCAGCTGCCGTCGGCTCGTTCACAATACGCAGGACGTTGAGGCCTGCGATCTGGCCAGCCTCCTTCGTTGCCTGACGCTGTGCGTCCTCGAAGTATGCCGGCACGGTGATCACCGCGTCGGTGACGTCAGTACCCAGGTAAGCCTCCGCGTCGCGCTTCAGCTTCATCAGCGTGCGAGCGGAAATTTCCTGCGGGGTGTACTTCTTGTCATCAATGTCAACGTTCCAGTTGTTGTCGCCCATGTGGCGCTTCACGGAACGGATGGTGCGGTCAACGTTGGTCACCGCCTGGTTCTTTGCAGACTGGCCAACAAGGATCTCACCGTTCTTCGCGAAAGCGACGACCGACGGAGTCGTGCGTGCACCCTCCGCGTTGGCGATAACTACCGGCTCGCCACCCTCCAGAACGGAAACGACGGAGTTCGTCGTACCAAGGTCAATACCTACTGCGCGTCCCATAATTCATGTCCTCCTAAGTGTTTTAGTGTCTTCGTTTCTCAAGTTAAGTCCCTTCGACTCAACTTCTGCGAGCCACTGTACCACTCAAAGGGAATTCAGTGTCGCAAGGTTGAGCCTGACTGACTCAATCCTTACAACGGCGCGACGCTTAAAGTTGTTCCCACTCCGCTCAACTTTCTTCATTAAAGCAGGCCAAGTGAGGTTTTAAGGGTCGGGTTAGGAGCCTTTAATGCGAACTGAAGAAGTCATCCACCGCTGGCCGTACTGCATAGCCGATGCCCGCGGCAACGAGCACGAGGCCAACGATTCCGGCGATGAGCACACCGAACATCTCGGTGAATGACAGAGAGGAACCGGCCGGGACGGAGCTGGAGTCGCTCGCGCCTTCCGCGCATGAAGTCAGGGCCTTGTTGTAGCCAGCAATGGGGCCGGCAAGCTTCAGGGCATCTTCGCGCATCATGATCTTCACCGAATGGCTGATGTCACTCACACCGCCAAGGACACTGCCCAGGAGCCCACCGAGACCACCGCCACCAAGGACGGTACTCAGATCCAGCCCCAGGGTCTCCCCGAGTTTCTTGGCTTCTTCGCGGGTGAGCTCCATCTGAGAATCAGTGATCATATCCTTCTTCGACGCCCTGGTCAGCGCGACAAAGATGTTGTAGTTCTGACGCTCGTAGCGCCACAGACGCTTTTGCGCCTCCTTCACCTCAGGGTCATCGGAGTACGGGTTGGGGTCATCCACCGTTTTCGCCCACGCCACGTACATATCCAGGTCCTGCTTGCGCTGCTCCTGCGAATACGAACTGGTGGACTCCTTCTCACTCAGCGTTTGCACTAGCTGATCCGCAAGCCGCCCATAGACGTTCTTGTAGGCATCATTGACGCGAGCCTGATCCTGCTCGGTGAAGGAGATTGTGCACTTGTGGGTTTCCTCGTCATAACTGACGGTGTACGCGTGCGCGGGAACGCTCAGCGTGGCACTAGCAACAGCGGTGGCGGTGGCGACCGCGATGGCGACATGACGAAGCTTCAAGACAGGAAAACCTTTCAATTTCAACTAAAACTGCCCGGAAATGTTCAAACAATTGTAGAATCCTGTCTACATCTCTCCCCTGTCCCCCTGCTCTCTGCCCAAAAGAGGGCCTCAACCTTGAGGTTTTCAACGTGTCCCGTCGTTTTCCCTTCCATATTGCTATTGCTGGTTTGACGGCCTTCGCGGTTGCCACACCCACTGTTGTCGTCCCAGCGAACAACTCGATCATCGCTGCGGCGATCGCCCAGGCCGCTGAGGCGGTGACCGTTACCGGCGAGAGCACCGTTGCCGCGAAGCAGCCGGCCACCTTCACCGCCACTGTCCCAGGCGCCACCACTGGCAAGGTGCAGTTCTTCCTCGACGGCGTCCTGGTAGCCACCACCGATGTCAACGGCGAAGGTGTTGCCACCGCCTCGATCACCCCGAAGTCCTACGGCGAGCACACCCTGACCAGTCGATACATCACCACTCGCAACGACGTTGACTACACGCTCAACCCCGACGGCACCACCACCTTCACCACACCCTTCCCCACCAAGTTCGACATGGACGGCAAGGGTAAAACCGGCACCGACGGGGACACCTACGATCGCTTCACCATCAACAAGCAGGTCAGCAGCATCGACAACCCCATCGAACTCCAACCGGGTGACACCTACACCCTGAACGGCCGAATGACCACCGCCAAGCTTGGTCGCCTTTTCGAGGTCGGCCTCAACCCCGCACCCGGCTCCACCTACGTTGAAGGCACTGGTGCGCGCTACCACGCTGATTCAGACAACGCGGATAGCTCCGTAGCGGTAAAGACCCGCGCTGATGAAAACGGTTTGTCCATCACAGAGTCTGGTTCCCTCGTTAAAGCGCCGGGTTGGGGTCAGACCACCGATGGCCAAACCTGGCCGACGGTCAACGAAGGCTACATCGGCTTCCAGCACAAGAGCTCGTATACCGTCACCAAGGGCACAACCTGGGAACTCGGCGGTGACTTCATCGCACCGGACATCCCCGGCATCCACATCCCGCAGTACGCCGCCTACAAGTACATGGAGAACCTCCACGTCCTCGTGCCCATGAACGAGGCCACCTTCAAGATCGCACCGAAGGAACTCCCGCCGCGCAACGACCTGCCAGCGGAACAGACCAGCCTTACCGTCAGCGCGGACAAAGGCACCGTCATCGAGGGCACCGAGTCACGCCTCACCGCAACCATCACCCCAGCCAATGCTGCTGGCACCGTCCAGTTCAAGAACAACGGTGAAAACATCGGCAACCCCGTCCCCGTTGCTAACGGCACCGCCGAACTGACCCACACCCTGCCCCTGGGCGCCAACGAGATCACCGCCGAGTTCACGCCAGACAACCCAGCGACGTTCACGCCGGCGACGGGGAAGGGGACGACGGTGAACGTCGAAAAGCTTCCTGCAACCGCCACGACCTTGACGTACATGGGCGACCGCGCGGGCACCGTGAACAAGCCCGCGCAGCTCAAAGTCAAGGTCAACCCGGACACCCCGGGCACCGTGCAATTCTTCGAGCTTATCGACGCCACCCCCACCCCCCTCTCCGACCCCACCCAACCCGAATCCGGCGTGGCCACCACGACCTACACCCCGGATTCAACCGGCACCAAGTCCTTCAAAGTCGTGTTCACCCCTGCCGACGCAGACGCGTTCGCAGGCTCTGAAACCACGTTTGAACTCGAAGTGGAGAAGCAAGCAACCACCCTGCAACTGACCGCCGAGGACAACAAGAAGGGCGGCGACCACGTAGCCATCACCGCCACCGTCACCCCGCAGGTGGACGGCACCGTCGAATTCTTCAACGGCGACCAGTCCCTGGGCACCAGCCCCGTGGATACCGCCACCGGCACTGCGTCTGGCACTGCCACCATCAGTGACACCTTCCCCACCGGCCGCCACGACCTCCGCGCCGTGTTCACCCCCACCGCCGGCGACACCTACTCCCCGGCCGAAGCAACACACACCCTGGTCATCGGCTCACGCGACAAGAAGGACACCACCCTCGACCTCGCCGCCAACCCCAACGAACTGACGCTTGGTGAAAGCACCACCGTCACCGCCACCATCGCCGGCGCCACCACCGGCCTAGTCACCTACACCGATGACAACGGCGTTCAAGGCTGGGCACCCGTCACCAACGGCACCGCCACCTTCACCTACACCCCGAAGACCGACGGCCCTAAAACCATCAAGGCCGAATACGTCCCCACCGACGGCGCCGCCGACACCCACAACGGCTCCACCGGCACCACCACCGTGACCGTCAACCCGGCACCTCCCGTCACCCCAGAAAAACACGACACCGCCGTGCTCCTCGCCGGCCCCTCCAAGGTGACCACCGGTGAGGACATCGACCTCACTGCCCTTGTCACCCCCGCCAATGCCGCCGACACCGCAGCATTCAACCCCTCCGAATCCACCCACTCCGCCATCGTCGCCGACGAAAAACCCGCCGTCACCGTGACCAACACGACCACCCAGGTCGAGCCCACCACCGTGGTTGAGACTGAACGTGAAACAGTTCGCGAGACCACGACCCAGGTGGAGCCGACCACCGTGACGGAGGTCTCCACCCAAGTTGAGCCGACTACCGTCACAACCACTGTTCCAACCACGGTGAACACCACCACGACCGAATCGGTGACCGTCACCACCACCGCCACAGCACAGCCTGAAAAGCAGGCTCCGGCCACACCCGCGGTGGACGCCTCCCGCGCAATCGAAACCACCGACGGACGCGAAATCACGCTCACGGCAGGCACGTCGCCGAAGACAAAAGGTCGCATGGTTTTTGAGCTTTCCGACGGCACCAAGCTCAGCGACGCCCCCATCGACCCCGACGGCACCGCCCGCTTCAAGCACACCTTTGACAAGCCAGGGCAGTACGAGGTGCGTGCCTACGTCCTCGCTGAGGACGGCACCGAGGGAGAGCGCTCCGTACCTCTCACCGTGACTGTTGCGGAGAAAACCACTCCGGATACTCCAGATACTCCGGGGGACGGGGGATCGTCGACAAGCACTGATGCCTCGAGCTCGGAGAACAACCGTGCCATCTCCTTCGCGATTGGCGGCAGCCTGCTCGCTCTGCTGCTCGGCGCCCTGGCCGCGGTGGTGCTTCAGTCGCCCCCGGTGCGCCAATGGTTCGAGCAGATGGGCATCCGCTACTAGGCGCTAACCACGAAAAACTCCCCGCTGGCTGGACAGTTCCAGCTGACGGGGAGCACTTCGTTGAGTGGGGGTTAGCGCAGGACGCCGGCGTTCTTCCAGAAGTTAGTGAAGAAGTCGTTGACCAGCGGGCCAACCGCAACAGCGATAAGGCCGAGCAGCGCAAGACCGCCGAGAATGCCACCGGCGACAACACCAATGAACTGGTCCGTATCGAGACTGGAGCCCTTGCTGATCTGGCCCTTGGTGCTGCGACGCTCCTCGCACGCGGTGAGTGCCTCTTCGTAGGTCTTAATCGTCGGCTGGATGCGCGGCCCCAGCTTGTTCAGAGCCTCAGCGGCCATACCTGTGGCGTCATTGATCTTGAGGCTGCCAGTGATAAGACCCCAGAGACCCGGCGCGATGAGACCGCCTGTCTTAACAGCGCCGGCCCCCTTCATGTCCTTAGCCTGAGAGGGGGTGACTTTCAGCGTCTCGTTGGTCAGAATCGGCTCGCGAGACTGCTGCAGGAACTTGCCAGCCATGAAGTACGGGCCAGAGTTCTTACTGGGATGGATTGTCGCCAGCTTCCGCTGCGCATTACCGACGTCCTTGCCCTTGTACTTGGTGCCAAGGTGCCATGCCAAAGGATTCTTGTCTGGGTTCTCCTTCGCCCACGGGTACCAAATGTCCGCGCTCTCCCTATTCTGAAGTTTCTCAGCGGAGAGATCCGCCATGGTTTCAAACATCAAGTTGTAAGCGTCATTGATGCGCTGAACCTCGTCGGCCGTGAACTCCAGGGTGCACAGGCCTTCGTTGTTCCCGACCTCTTCATAGGTTTGGTAGGTGTTCTCCCACGCATTCGCAGGAGCGACGGTTGCGCCAGTAGCAACCGCAACAGTTAGCGCCGCTGTGGCTGCAGCGCGGGAAAAACGGGAAACCTTCATGGCAGGGGTTCCTTTCAGGGGGAAAACTTCGGATCGATAAGGAATGCTACGCAATTGCCATTTATTTGTCAGGGAAATTCCCAGTTTCTTGTGCTTCCCCCTCAGGGAACCCGCCTTCATTCCGGCGCGGTTAGTCGCGTCTGAAACGAGCTTGAGAAAAGGCCAGGTCGGATGTAACTGCAGTGACTCAAAAGTCACACGCGACTAACCTCGGTCCCAGAAACCCCGGCCCAGAAACCCCGGCCCAGAAACCCGG
Source organism: Corynebacterium sp. MSK044 (assembly GCF_030232825.1). Lineage (NCBI taxonomy): Bacteria > Bacillati > Actinomycetota > Actinomycetes > Mycobacteriales > Corynebacteriaceae > Corynebacterium > Corynebacterium sp. MSK044. Next base: position 42,254 of record NZ_JASPJJ010000013.1, on the reverse strand, counting down.
CCGCAAACCTGCCCCTCAAACCTGACCCTCAAACCTGGCCCCAAACCTGCTGCACAACAGCATTGCTGGTATTGCTTTTCACGCATGTCTGGCAGAATGCACCTTTGTGACTGAAAAGGGTGCGAAGGATTTTGCTGAGACGTTGATCGATTCGGTCGATAAGCAAAGCGAAAAGCAAAGCGAAGAGGCGCAGAAGCCAAGCGAAGAGGCGCAAGCGCGAGAGAAAGCGCAGAAGCAAGAGCCAGACAAAGCTCAAGATAAAGAGCGCGAGCAGGAGCCCGTGAACCGGGGCGAGAGCATTGACCGCGCGAAGGTGATTGCCGGGGACGGCAAGGCGGCTTCGGCGTGGGCGCTGCGCTTCATTGTTGTGGTGATTGCGTCGGTGTTTCTGTTCAAGATCATCGGCTACGTGTGGGTGGGCGTGCTGCCGCTGCTGTTGGCGCTGATTTTCTGCACGGTGTTGTGGCCGCCGGTGCGGTGGCTGCGGAACCATAAGGTGCCGTCGGCGTTGGCGGTGTTTTTGGTGCTCATCACGTTCTTTGGTGCGATTGGTGGGTTGTTTGCGGCGATGGCGCCGATGATCAAGACGCAGTCGGTGGATTTGTATCGCCAGTCGGAGGAGGGTGTGCGGCGGATTCTGGGGTGGATTGAGACGTCCTCGCCGTTCGATGTGAATACGGCCCAGATTCAGGAAGCTGTGGAGAGGATCGGGGAGTTTGTCCGCGGCCAGGCTTCCAATATTGCGTCGGGTGTGGTGACGGGTGTGGGGGCGGTGACGTCGATAGGCACGACGCTTCTGCTGATGCTGGTGCTTACTTTCTTCTTCCTCAAAGACGGCGACAGCTTCTTGCCGTGGCTACGCAAATACGCTGGTCAGAGGGCGGGTTGGCATCTTTCTGAGGTGCTAATGCGTTCGTGGAATACGCTCGCGGGGTTCATTCGGACGCAGGCGATCGTTTCGCTTGTCGACGCCGTCTTTATCGGCGTCGGCCTCGTCATCCTTGGCGTTCCACTGGCGCCGGTGCTGGCGGTGTTCACGTTCTTCGGTGGCTTCATCCCAATCATCGGTGCGTTCACCGCGGGTGCCCTCGCCGTGGTGGTGGCGCTGGTGTCTAACGGCCTGACCAATGCGCTGTTGGTACTCGGCCTGGTCATCTTGGTGCAGCAGCTGGAGGGCAACGTGCTGTCCCCGATCCTGCAGTCCCGTTCGATGAACATGCACGCCGCGATCGTGCTGCTGTCCGTCGCGGTGGGTGGCACGCTGTTTGGCATTGTGGGCGCGTTCCTGGCTGTGCCGATCGCAGCTGTCTTCGCGGTGTGGTTCCGCTACTGGGCGGAGATGGTGTCCCTGCGCACCGGGGAGATCACGGCGGATGATATTCAGCTTGCCACCCAACAAAGCCAGGGCATGGACGGGCGCGAGGCGTACCAAGCCGTGTGTGACAGGATGCTGTCCATCGGCCGCAAGAAGGACGAAGCCGAGCAGGACGCCTAGACCTTCTGCAACACATGGGTTGGTGTTTTTCTCTACCCTGGGGACGCATGAGTGAAAACACATTGCAGAACAAGAAGGTTGCCATCCTGTCCACCAACGGCTTTGAGGATTCAGAGCTGACTGGCCCGCGCGAGGCGGTCGAGGCCGCTGGCGCAACGGCTGTGGTTGTTGCCCCGGAGGCCGGCACGATTGAGGGCAAGAAGGGCGCAAACGTAGACGTCGACCTGACTACGGCTGAGGCCAACGCCGCGGACTTTGACGCCCTGATTCTTCCCGGCGGCACCGGTAACGCCGACCACATCCGCATGGACGAGGCCGCTGTCGCCTTCGTCCGCGAGCTGACCCAGGCAGGCAAGCCGGTTGGTGTGATCTGCCACGGTGGTTGGATTCTCACCGATGCGGACGCGCTGCGGGGCGTTCGCATGACGTCCTACCCTTCGCTGAAGACCGACCTCAAGAATGCGGGGGCGGAGTGGGTGGATGAGGAGGTTGTCGTCGATAAGCAAATTATTTCTTCGCGCACCCCGGATGATCTGCCGGCATTCAACAAGGCGATCGTCGGGGAGTTTGCTAAGTGAAGCACCACTTTGAAGTGAAGGTCGCCGGCGGCAAGCTCGTCGTCGCGGACATCGACGATGACGGCGCGCATATCACCGACGCCCGCATCTCTGGCGACTTCTTCCTCGAGCCTGAGGAAGCCTTCGACGCAATCAACGGCGCGCTCGTCGGCGCACCCGTTGGCGCAAGTGCAGCCGAGTTGCAGAAGCTTATCGACGACGCCCTGGCCCCCCTCGGCCCCGTCTCCCTGCACGGCTTTTCCACCCGCGACGTGGCCGTGGTCGCGCGACGCGCACTGCTCGATGCGAAGGACCTGACGGACTATGACTGGACTGTCATCCACTGCCCGGTCCTGCCCACCCCTGTGAATGTGGCGCTGGACCAGTACCTTCTCGAGGAAGTCGCGGCCGGACGCAAGGGCCCGATCCTGCGCTTCTGGGAATGGGACGACAAGGCCGTGGTCTTCGGCTCCTACCAGTCCTTCCAAAATGAGTTGGACCCGGAAGGGATCAAGAAGCACAACATCGTGCCGGTGCGCCGCATTTCTGGTGGTGGCGCCATGTTTATGGAGGGCGGCAACTGCGTCACCTACTCCATGTACCTGCCCGACGATGTGGTGGCGGGACTCAGTTACGTGGACAGCTACCAGTACCTGGACACGTGGGTGCTCGCCGGCCTGCAGTCCCTAGGCGTGAACGCCTGGTATGTGCCGATCAACGACATCACCTCCGACGGCGGCAAAATCGGCGGCGCCGCCCAAAAGCGCATCCCCGGTGCGGTGCTGCACCACACCACCATGAGCTACGACATCAACGCCGACAAGATGCTCGAAGTCCTGCGCGTGGGCAAGGTGAAACTATCCTCCAAAGGCGTGCAGTCTGCCGCCAAGCGCGTGGACCCGCTGCGCCGCCAGACAGGTGTGGAACGTTCAGAGGTCATCGACGCGCTGATCAGCACCTTCATGGCACGCTACCCATCCCAGCTGGGATCTTTGTCTGATGAGGATCTGGCGGCGGCTGAAAAACTCGTGGCTGAAAAGTTCAGCACCGACGAGTGGACCTACCGCGTGCCTTAGCTGGAGGCCGCCTCTTCCTCGATCGCGGCAACCCTGGCTACGCCGTCGAGGATGAGGTTGATGCCCTCGGCGTTCTCATACGTGGCGGCGTCCAGGACATTCTTATCAATCTCATACACGCGCACCCGCAGCGCATCAAACGGGATGCCCTCAATCTCCTCGAGGAACTGACGGCGCAGCTCACCAGTATTGCGCAGCAGCACAATCAGCATGGCTTCCTCCGGGCGGGGCTCCGCCTTGCCACGGAAGATGTCCCGGTAGCGCTGGCGCATGGTGGCCTCAATGGTCTCGTCCTTCTCAGGGAAGCGGGACCACTTCAACCCCAGGAAACCAGCGCGCTCCTCATCGAGCACGCCTTCCTCAATGAGGCGCTCCGCAATCGCTTCCTTAGCAGCGAACTTCCGTGAATTGAGGGCCGAATACAAAGTGGGCTGCCCCTTGCGCTCCACCCTTTCAACGCCGTGGGCCAGTGCCGGATGAGACTGTGCTCGGGCGGCTGCGCCGGGAACAGCGGTCAGCGTGGGGCTTTTACCGCCATGGACCTCTACCAAGCCCGTGGCCACGAGGTCACACAGCAACGCACCATTCAAGGCAACGCGCTGGTGACTCACTCCCAGTTCCGGGTGTGCGGACTTATTTGAGAGCAAGAGAAACAGTGCTTCACTAACGAGCATGGTTGATGGTCTTTCAACTGTCTTTCAACTAGCGGGTCTAGCGGATGAACTTGGGCCAGTCTAGCCCGACCGGTTCAGTTCTGGGGCTTTGGTGGTGATTACACGGGGCCGAGTGAAGGATTTGCGTGGCCCTTCCGCCACTATCCGGGAAACCCACAGGTGAAAGTGGGGCGCACCAAGCATTCCGGGATCGAGTGCGAAATCCTTCACCCGCCCCCGTAGGTCCCCTCCCACACAACAAATTGCCAGACCGTTCGGTCTGTTTCGTGCGCAGCGCCTATTTACGCCCGGTTAGAGCGAGGCCCTTCCTCCCCACACTCATTAATTCAGCACGTCATAGTCCATTTGCGGTGAATATAATTCCCCCGGATCCCTTGACACGACACCTGGAGCGCGTACATTTACAGACCAAGCAGTCTGTACCAACTGATCAAAGGAGTCATCATGACGCACGAGTTCCGCGCACACCGCGTGGCCATCGTCGGCGCCGGCCCAGCCGGCATTCATGCATCGGACGCCTTGATCTGCATGGGGGACCACACGTTCTTTGTGGATCTTTTTGATTCAGCGCCGGCACCAATCGGTCTCTTGCGCTTTGCCAGCCAACACCGCCCAGCGAGCACCCAACCCGGCGGCTCCCTGGTGCCGCGCCTGCGCCTCTTTGGAAACGTGAGTGTAGGAACGGACATCACCATCGGCGAGCTGACCCGCTATTACGACACTGTAATCGTTGCTACTGACGACACTGAGGGCCCGGAGCTCACCATCGTGGGAACCAGCCCAGAAACCGTGACTGTGTACGAGCATCTGAGCAGGGCCAACAACGTGACCGTGAGCCGCACTCCTGTGGTCAGCGACCCGTCCCCCGCGGACCAGCCGGGGGCGATTGTTGCTTTCCTGGAAAAGCGTGGCCTGCCTTTTACTACCTGGACCGGCTGGCACCGCCCAGCATTCAAGCAGGCGAGCACGCCAACCCACACACCGAACACCCACGCGGCCGGGACCGTGAGCATCGCGCAATGGTCCGCGATAGTTGCGGCCGCGACATCGGTTCCCGCAGTGCTCTAAGGGGCGGCAAGCCACCCCCTAGGCACCTCGGTTTGACACCGCATATCCCCTGGTTATGCCAAAGGTTCTCACCGAGTTCAACCTTCGTTTACTTACTGGCAAGAACCTGTGGCTAACCTTGTCAGGGCTTATCAGTACGTAGAAGAGAGAACTCATGAGCAGCGAGGGTCTTTCCCACGGGCTCACCGATGAGCATGATCCTAATGAAGGAGAAGACGTGGGTGTCATCGACCGCAGCCGGATAGATTCTGAATCAGCCGAGGTTGAAGGCCAGGACAACGCAGTAACGCGCACGGCTACTGACCATGAGGATGATGGTCAGATGAAGGACCCGTTGGGGTTTCTGCCGTTCACCGGCACCGCTAAGCAGGTTGTTAACTGGATTGCAGTGTTCGTCGGCGTCTGGCTGCTGCTCAACGGCGTGGGCATGATCGGCGACGGCTTCAAGCTGGCCGCCGGCGACCAGGCTAAAGAGCTGTTCTCCTTTGCGGAGAACCCGTTCGTGGGTCTGGCCATCGGTATTGTGACCACGGCGATTATCCAGTCCTCGTCCACAACCACCTCGATTGTGGTGGGCATGATCGCGGGTGGCTTGCCGCTGGAGATTGCTATCCCGATGCTGTTCGGCGCCAACATGGGCACCTCCGTTACCTCGACGCTGGTGGCGTTAGGCCTGGCGGGCAACAAGCAGCAGTTCCGCAACGGTTTCTCTATGGCGACCGTGCATGACTTCTTCAACCTGATCGGTATCACGTTCTTCTTCACACTGGAGATGTTCACGGGATTCCTGGGCAAGACGGCCTCCGCGGTTGCACCGTCCCTCTCCGGTTCAGGCGATGGTGTTATTGCTGGCATCTTTGAGTCGCTCGGCGACTTCATTGACCTCATCACCGAACCTCTCGTCGGGGTCGCGGGGGCGCTGGTCTCTCCGCTTGGCAGCGTCTGGGGTGGCATCCTCCTTGCCATCATCGGCGTCACACTGGTGCTGCTGTCCATTAGCTTCATCGGCAAGCTGCTGAATGCGTTGCTCGTCGGTAAGGCTCAAGAGATCCTGTACGCCGCACTGGGCAAGAACTCCTTCTTCGGTGTCCTCTCCGGCGCCCTGATCACCGCCCTGGTCCAGTCCTCCTCGACCACCACCGCGCTGACGGTTCCGCTGGCTGCGTCCGGCAAGTTCTCCGTGCGCACACTGTTCCCGTTCGTGGTCGGCGCGAACATCGGTACCACCGTGACCGGCCTCATCGCGGCGTTCTCTGCGTCCGGCGCGGAGGCCGAAGCCGCCATGGCTGGTGCACTCGTGCACACGATGTTTAACCTCTTCGCCGCCATCCTCATTCTCGGTCTACCCTTCCTGCGCGACGTCCCGCCGAGGTGCTCTGACTGGCTGGCGGGCCTGGCCGAGAAGAACAAGCTGTACATCTTCATCTACATCGGCGGCGTGTTCTTTGCTCTCCCGCTGCTGGCCGTGTTCATTTCCAACTCCCTTATGTAAGGAAGCCTTCGATGACGAACCCGAACGAGACCCCAGATCTGTCCCCGATGGCCCAGGACCTCATCAAGAATGAGGCTCCAGACGAAGCACTCGTCGCGCTTCTCGACGAGCTCGAGGAAACCGCCAACGAACTCCGCGTCGAACTGCGCGCACGTGGCCGCAACAAGGAGAGTCTGACGGCGGACCAGGAGACTGACACCGCTACAGACCACGCCGAAGATGGGCACCACCGGCACAAGAAGATCAACCCAAACGTCACCCCTGAGCAACAGGCGGAGCTGGACGAGACCTTCGCTAAGTACTGGGGCACCTCGCATGGTTCCTGGAAGAACCTCTTCCGCCTGCTCCGCGAGTTCCGCGCTGAGATGCAAGGGGGCAAGCACGATGGCTAGAACTCGAGTATCCCTCGTCGCCGTCCTGACTGCCGTCGCTGTTTTCGCCGCCGGTTGCTCCTCGGACACCACCCCGAGTGAGAACGCCATCCAGGTCACCGGTTCCGCGACGGTGGAGCCGATCACCTCCTACATCGCTAAGCGCTACAACTTCGACGTCAATATTGAGGCGGTCGGTTCCACGGATGGTTTTGAGAAGTTCTGTGGCGGTGAGGCTGATATCAATGATTCGTCGATAGCTATTCCGGGCGAATTTCAGCAGCAGTGCGCCGACAATAAGGTTGAGTATGTTGAGCTGCCGATCGGTCTCGATGCCATCACGATTGTCAAGCACCGTGACAATGACTTTGCCACGGACCTGACCATCGACCAGCTGCATGACATCTGGGCCAAGGATTCCGCGGTGTCGAAGTGGTCTGACATTGACCCGTCTTGGCCGGATGAGGAGATCACTCTCTATGGTCGCCCGGATGGCTCCGGCACCCTCGGCGTGTTCGAGGATCTGGTGCTCAAGGGGGACGAAATCCGCGAGGACTACCAGGCCACCGACGACATCCAGGAGCTGTCCACGTGGGTCGCGGAGGATAAGAACGCGCTGTCCTTCATGGGCATCGGCAACTACCTGGCCACCGAAGAGGACAGCCTGAAACTCATTGACAACGTCAACGTCGATGGCGTGGCACCCACCGCAGATGAGACGAAGAAGGGCAACTACCCGCTCGCCCGCCCGCTGTTCATCTACGTGAACAAGGAGGCGGCGAAGCGGGAAGACGTGGATAAGTTTGTCACCACCTATCTCGAGCACGCGGAGGCCGTCATGCCGCGCGTGTACTTCTACCAGCTGCCTGAGCAGGATTACGCGGCCGCGCAGAAGCGTTACGCCGACCGCACCGCCGGGCCGGATGCACGCTGGCAGTCATAAGATTATCGGCGGGTCAAGATCCCCAACGCATCCTGATTCAAGAACACCTTCGACCGACCAATTCTCTGTTCATCTAAAACACCAGCATCCACCAACTGGGAGAGCCACAGCGATGCGGTCTGTCGTTGCGCCAAACCGGCATCGATCACATCAGAGATGCGGATATAGGGCTGCACGAACAACAATTCCGTCAGCTCGGCTGCCGGTGTCACACCTGCAGCACGCACGCGGGAGGTGGTGATGTCTTGGAGGTCTTGGAGATCGTCGATAAGCAGGCTTGTGCTGCGCGCGGACTCGGCGACCGCATTGACCATGAAAATGATCCAGTCCTCCCATGCACCACGTGATGTGACTGCACTGAGCAGCCTGTAATATTCCTCCTTGTTGTCCACGATCGTTCCGGACAAATAGAGAACCGGCAAGGAAAGAACGTTTTCCTGCAACAAGAGAAGAATGTTGAGGATACGACCCGTGCGGCCATTGCCGTCATAAAACGGGTGGATCGCCTCAAACTGGTAATGCGCAACAGCCATCAACACCAGCGGATCAAGGCCATGATCCGAATGAAGGTAACGCTCCCACGCCGCCAAGTGTCGCTGGATCACGTCCTGCCCCTCAGGTGGGGTATATGCACGTTTACCCGTTACTGGATCACCAATGAAAGTGCCCGGGGTTGATCTCACCACAGCCTGATTTCCCTGCAGGACCGAGCACACCTCCAGCGCAACTTTCTCCGAAACAGGCCGTTCTTCTGCCAACTCAACCCCACGCCGCAACGCGTCGCGGTAGCGGAGAGCCTCCTTGGTTGCCGGCGTGGGCTCAAGATCCACGCTCCACTGCGCTCTAAACAACTCATCATTCGTGGTCACGATGTTCTCTATCTCCGTGGAGGCCTGAGCCTCGCGCAGAGGAATCGTTGACGTGATGATCTCCGGATTCGGAATCAACCGGCATGCCGTATTCAATGCGGCAAGCTCACTCCGTGCGTCAATGACAGCTTTGAGCACCCTTGCAGTCTCCAGCTCCTCCTGTGGGGGCAAAGACGGCAGATCATTAAACGGCCGATTCGGGTCGAATCCAGGCGGGGTTTTCTCGGACATGTCGAAAGAATAAACATATCCGCGCGATATGTCGATTTTTTCCCCCAAAATCGACATGAGGAGTTATTTCCGCTGGTAAACAAGGTCTAGTTGGGGCGGGTTTCTGGCGGGTTTCTGGCGGAATCCATAGAGATAGGCGCGTGTCGCACCCGGGGTCTAGTATGGCTGCGAAACCTAGATCAGGGAGTAAATTCGTGGAGTTCATCAGACTCACTGGGAAGTATGGCAAGGCCTACACCCCTTTCATCGCTGCGGTTGTGGTGCTGCAGCTGGTGTCCACGCTGGCCATGTTGTATTTGCCGGATTTGAACGCGGACATCATTAATAACGGTGTCGCTAAGGCGGACGTGGCGTACATCCGGCACGTCGGGCTGGTCATGCTCGCGGTGTCCCTGGCGCAGGTGGCGGCAGCGGTGGCGGCGGTGTGGTTCGCCTCCGCGGCGGCGATGCGCACGGGCCGGGATATTCGCCGAGCGGTCTATGACAACGTCAGCCGGTTCACCGCTGAGGACATGAGCCACTTTGGGCCGGCCACGTTGACCACGCGCGCAACGAATGACGTGCAGCAGGTGCAGATGACCACGCTACTTTTGCTCAACTTCATGGTTGCCGCACCCATCATGGGCGTTGGCGGAGTGATCATGGCGCTGCGCCAGGATGCAGGAATGTCGTGGCTCGTGGTGGTTGCGGTCCTGGCGCTTGCCGTGGCGGTGGCCATCACAGCCGCGTTGCTGCTGCCGATGTTCAGGAAAATGCAGGTCAAACTGGACGCTATCAACGGCCTGTTGCGTGAACAGATCGCAGGCATCCGCGTTGTCCGCGCCTTTGGGCGGGAAGAGTTCGAGGAGAAGCGGTTCCGCGACGCGAATGCAGATCTGACCAAACTCAGCCTCAACATCGGGCGGGTGTTCGTAACCATGTTCCCCGTGATCATGCTCATCCTGAACCTGGCCACCGCAGCAGTGCTGTGGTTCGGCGGGCAGCGCGTGGATGAAGGCCTCGTGGAAGTTGGCTCACTCACCGCGTTCATGCAGTACCTCATGCAGATTCTCATGGCGGTGATGATGGGCGTGTTCGCACTCATGATGTTGCCCCGCGCGCTCGTCTGTGCCCGCCGCATCAGCGAGGTCGTGCGCTATGAGCACACCCGTCGCCCTGACCATGCGATGAGCACCAATGTGGAACCCGGTGTCGTGGAATTCCAGAACGTGTCCTACCGCTACCCCGGCGCGGAAGAACCTGTGCTGGGGGATATCTCTTTCACCGCACAACCAGGCACGTTCACCGCGATCATCGGCTCCACAGGATCCGGAAAGTCCACCCTCATGGGCCTCATCCCGGAGCTCTACTACCCCACGTCCGGTCACATTCGCGTCGGCGGAAAAGTGGGCATGGTCCCCCAAAAGCCCTGGTTGTACCGCGGCACGGTGGCCACTAACCTCCGCGTGGGCAACCCGGAGGCCACCGATGAGGAACTCTGGGAAGCACTCCGCGTCGCCCAAGCTCACTTCGTGGAAGACTTAGACATGCCCATCTCCCAGGGCGGCACCAATGTTTCCGGTGGTCAGCGCCAACGTTTGTGCATTGCGCGCATGCTCGTGGCTAAGCCGGATGTGCTGCTTTTCGACGACTCATTTTCCGCCCTCGACGCCCTCACCGAAGCCCGACTCCACAAGGCCATGCACGCGTATGCGGAGGGGGCGACGGTGTTGGTGGTGGCGCAGAGGGTGGCGTCGATAAGCAATGCTGACCAGATCCTTGTGATGGAAGCTGGCGATATTGTGGCGCGCGGAACCCATGCGGAGCTGCTGCGCACGAGTGAAACGTACCGTGAGATCGCGGCGAGCCAGCAGGAGGTGACGGCATGAGCGAGCAGCTTAACGACGAGCAATTGGCCGAATACGAAGCCTCCATGTCCGGCGATGACTACTCGAGCAAGGCTCCCCGCAAAGCGAAGCAGTTCTGGCCGTCCGCGAAGCGACTCTTAGGCCTGCTGGCGCCCTATAAATTCGCGCTGACCTTGGTGTTCCTCATGAACGCGGTATCGGTGCTGCTGGCTGTGTGGGCGCCGCGCGTGATGGGGCAGGCCATGGACGTGATCTTCTCCGGCGTGATGTCGCGCGAGCTTCCGGAGGGCATGACCCAGGAACAGGCCGTGGAAGGGATGCGCGCCGCGGGGCAGGACCGCTTCGCCGACATGGCCGCGGCGATGGAGCTGACCCCTGGGCGTGGCATTGACTTTGACAGGCTCGGCCAACTGATCACGCTGGTGCTCGCGCTGTATCTCGCGGCCTCGTTCCTCATGTGGGCACAGGGTGCGATTCTGAACCGACTGACCATGCGCACGGTGTACACCCTGCGCGAACGCGTGGAAGCGAAGATCAACCACTTGCCACTGCGCTACTTCGATTCGTGGCAGCGCGGCGATGTGATGAGCCGCACGACCAATGACGTGGACAACGTGCAGCAGGCTCTGCAACAGTCGCTGTCCTCGCTGTTCAACGCGCTGCTGACCATCGTCGGCATCGTTGCGATGATGGTGGTCATCTCCTGGCAGCTCGCCCTCGTCGCGCTACTTGCCATCCCACTCACCGGCGCCGTGATGGGCCTGGTGGGCACCCGCTCCCAGAAACAGTTTGTTACCCAGTGGAAGGCCACCGGCGACCTCAACGGCCACGTCGAAGAGGCCTTCTCCGGCCATGACGTGACCACCATTTTTGGGCGCTCTGACCAGATCCGCGCGCAGTTTCGCGAACGCAACGAAGAACTCGCCGCTGCCGCCCAAAAGGCCCAATTCCTGGCCAATGCCATGCACCCGATCATGCAGTTCATCGGGTCCCTGTCCTACGTCGCCGTGGCTGTCCTCGGTGGCCTCAAGGTCGCATCCGGCCAGCTCACGCTCGGTGACGCCACCGCCTTCATCCAATACTCGCGCCAGCTCAACCACCCCCTCGGTGAAGTCGCCGGCATGATGCAGATGCTCCAATCCGGTGTCGCTTCCGCGGAGCGTGTCTTCGAGCTTCTCGACGCTGACGAGGAACACCCCGACACATCTTCTGACAGTGCTGTGGTCTCCCAGGGCCTCGTCGAATTTGATCACGTCGACTTCTCCTACAACCCCGACGAGCCACTCATTCAGGACCTAAACCTGCGGGTGGAACCGGGCCAGACCGCCGCGATCGTCGGGCCAACCGGCGCCGGCAAAACCACCCTGGTCAACCTGATCATGCGGTTCTACGACATCGACGCCGGCGCTATCCGCCTCGACGGTACCGACATCCGCGATATGTCCCGCGCCGCCCTCCGCTCACAGGTAGGCATGGTGCTGCAGGACGCTGTGCTGTTCAAGGGCACCATCATGGACAACATCCGCTACGGCCGCCTCGACGCCACCGATGAAGAAGTCATCGCCGCAGCCAAGGCCACCTACGTCGACCGCTTCGCGCGCACACTCCCCGATGGCTACGACACCGAAATCGACCAAGACGCCGGCTCCATCTCCACCGGCGAACGCCAACTCATCACCATCGCGCGTGCCTTCCTGGCGCAACCCGCGCTGCTGATCCTCGACGAAGCCACCAGCTCCGTAGACACTCGCACCGAAGTCCTCGTCCAAAAGGCGATGAACGCGCTACGCAACAATCGCACCAGCTTCGTCATCGCGCACCGCCTATCCACGATCCGTGACGCCGACCTCATCATCGTCATGCAGAACGGAAAAATCGCCGAGCAAGGAACCCATGAGGAACTCCTTGCCCGGCGAGGAACGTACTTCGAGCTGAACCAATCCCAGTTCAGCGGCGAAGATTAGTACATGCTCATGTAGCCGTCCTGCTGGGTCGGCTGCTCATGACGAGTGCTGATCCAGCGGTACACGAACACCGACACCAGTGCGGTCACCGGCGACATGATGAGGCTGGACAAACCCTGGGTGATCGAGCTTGCAACAATCGAGATCAACCCGACCAGAGCCAGTGCACCAAACACTCGCCAGTACTGCGGCTTAATGTCGTTGATCGCAGCGGAGAAAGCACCCGTGACAGACGTACGACCATCAATCGCGTACAGCGGGATCACCGCGGTGAACGGGTACAGGAAGATGAGACCGATACCCACAACCAGCACCAGGAACACACCGAGTGGCGGGGACACCAATGCGAGGACCAGCATCGGAATGATCATTGCCACGAAGGAAACGACACTGAAGGCCAAGCCCACCAGGATGTACACCAGGAAACCTGCAGCCCACGGCACATCCTTGAATGCCTTGTCCCACGCAGGTGCCTCACCCGCAGTGTCACGCAGCGCCACCTTGGCCATCACAATCTGGAAAGCCATAGTCACCAGGGCCGCGATGACCACGAACAGACCAATCGAAACGAAAGTGCCTGCACCCGGCACAAAGTTCTCGGGGTCCTGCATGGCGGCAGCCACCAATGGGCCAGCCACGAGAACGCTGCCGAGCAGGGCCGCCACCATCGGGATCACTGCCAAGCCCAGGTACACGTGCCACTGACTGGTGAACACACGCTTGAAGCCGAAGGACAGCGCTTCCATGACCGGCAGCGGACCAGCATTGGTCACCAGCGGCTGGCCGGACTGCGAAGCAGCATTCGGGTTCACGTAGCCGGGACCGTAGGAGTCCTGCGAAGCGTACGAGTTGTAGGACTCGTAGCCCTGGTTCTGGCCTTGGCCGTAGCCCTGCTCTTGGCCGTAGTTCTGGCCATAGCCCTGGTCCTGACCGTAGCCGGACTGCTCAGAGTGACCGTACTGGCCACTTTCCCCTTCATTGCCGTACTGGGGGAACTGCTGGTTTCCGTAGTTACCACCGTACGGGTTCTCGCCCGTGCCCCCGGTGCTGTTGTAGCCATTTTGTGGATCATTCGGATTAGTCATACCCACTACAGTATCGAACATTCGGACATATGCGTGGAAAAAGTTTCACTCACACCATGCCTAGATAGTTCCCGTTCCCTTCCCTCGACCGTGCCCCACTAGGCCAGAGCAGGGGTTTCTCACTACTATGTGAGTTGTGAATTATCAGCCAGAAAATACGCCGCCATCGAAACTTCAGCTGCGTTTATCGGACACCGACCGTGCAGACGCGTTCTCTCGTCTCACATTCGCCTATGGCGAGGGCCGGCTAGATCTGGCCGAGTATGACCGTCGCTGTGATGCCGTTGCGGAGGCCACCATCCACGGGGATCTCATCCCGCTCTTCCGGGACCTCCCAAGCAAGAACCCCTCCGCACCGGCAGTCCAGTCGAAGGAAGTCCAGGTGTACACGCGCGGCGAAATCGAACAGTCGCGGGCAAGCGGGCAACGCACCCGCTTGGGTATTTTCAGCCTCGGGTCGATTGGCACCATCGCGCTCACATCGGTGGCAGGTCAAGCTGGTTTTCCGGGGATTGGTGCACTCATCTTCCTCATCATTCCCACTCTGTTCATCCTGCTCTACGTGATGAAGGTCGGGCCGGACAGCTGGTACACACCCAGCCCACGGCAGCTTGAGCGCGAACGACTCCGCGAAATTCAGGCTGAACGACGTGTAGAAGAGGAACGCAGAAAAGCCTTACGTTCCGCAAAACTCGACGAAATATCAGGGTCCGCGATGGACCTCGCGCAAAGGACCCTTGAGAGATACAAAATGACCCGCAAGTCAGATGAGTAGGATGGCCCCCATGACCGACCAACCCGAGACGAAATCTTCCCCCCGTATTAAGAAGCACCGCCACTTTGATCAGGCGGACAAGCTGAAAGGCGTAGCGTATGACCTCCGCGGTCCCGTTGCGGCGACGGCGGAGGAGATGGAGCGCGATGGACACTCCATCCTCAAGCTGAACACCGGCAACCCGGCCATTTTCGGTTTCGACGCACCCGATGTGATCATGCGCGACATGATTGCCGCGCTGCCAACGTCGCAGGGCTACACCACTTCGAAGGGCATCATCCCGGCTCGTCGCGCTGTGGTGACGCGCTACGAGGAGATCGAGGGCTTCCCGGATTTTGATATCGACGATGTCTACCTCGGCAACGGCGTCTCCGAACTCATCTCCATGACCACCCAGGCGCTGCTGAACAACGGCGACGAGGTGCTCATCCCCTCCCCCGATTATCCGCTGTGGACCGCTGCGACCTCTCTCGCCGGCGGCAAACCTGTCCACTACGTCTGCGACGAGGAGGACAATTGGAACCCGTCTCTCGAGGACATCCGCTCCAAAGTCACCCCGCGCACCAAAGCCATCGTGGTGATCAACCCGAATAACCCAACAGGCGCGGTCTACTCCAAGGAAATCCTCGAAGGCATCGCCGACATCGCGCGCGAGTATGAGCTCATGGTGCTTTCCGACGAGATCTACGATCGCGTGCTTTACGACGACGCTGTCCACCACTCCATGGCCACCATCGCCCCCGACCTGGTCACCTGCACCTTCAACGGCCTCTCTAAGGCCTACCGCGTGTGCGGTTACCGCGCTGGATGGATGGTCATCACCGGCCCACGACGCCGCGCTACCGGATTCATTGAAGGCCTGGATTTGCTCGCCGGAACCCGCCTTTGTGCGAACGTCCCTGGACAACACGCCATCCAGGTGGCTCTTGGCGGACGCCAGTCCATCTACGCCCTCACCGGTGAAGGTGGCCGTTTGAAGGAGCAGCGCGACATCACGGTGAAGAAGCTGCGCGAGATCCCCGGCGTCTCCGTTGTTGAGCCAAAGGGCGCCATGTATGCCTTCCCGAAGATCGATCTGGACATGTACCAGATCCACGACGATGAGCGCTTCATGCTCGACCTTCTCAAGAGCGAGAAAATCCTCATGGTTGGCGGCTCCGGCTTCAACTACCCGAAGCCAGATCACTTCCGCGTGGTCACTCTGCCGTGGGCATCCCAGCTGGAGAACGCGATCGAGCGCTTGGGCAACTTCCTCTCGGACTACCACCAGCACTAATCCCCAGCGCCATATAGGGCATTGTGAGGTGCGGACAAATCTGTCCGCACGTCTTCAGCGATAGCCCTTACGCTGGGAAGATAGTCCTTTTACATGTGGACGCACTGTGCGTCCACACTTGATACCTGCTCTGACCTGCAGCGCAGGTACCAAAGGGACAGATTTGTCCGCATGCCCCGCCGACATACCTCCCGCCCCCTTGTCGGGGCTTCCCTTGTAAGAGCTTCCTCGCAAGGGCTTGCTCAAAAGGGCTTGCTCAAAAGGACTTTCCGTAAGAGCTCGCTCTTCAGGGCCGAAACATTAGCTGTTCAAGGGAGCGACATTCTTCAAGGGAGCGGTGTGGCTAGAGGGAACGGCCGAGGGCGTGGAGGTTCCAGCCGGCGGTGCGCCAGGTGGGGACGGGGAGGACGTTGCGGGCGTCGATAAGCGTCTTGGTTGCTACGAGCTGACCTGCATGTTCTGGATCGAGGTTCTTGAACTCGTCCCACTCGGTAGCGAGAATGACGAGTTCAGCGTCCGTGAGCGCATCATCAAGCGAGTCGGCGTAATCCAGCGTTGGGAAGACCTTGCGGGCGTTGTCCATCGCCTCCGGGTCGTAGACGCGCACGGACGCGCCGGCGAGATTGAGCTGACCGGCGACAGCGAGCGCGGGCGAATCACGCACATCATCCGAGTTCGGCTTAAACGCGGCACCAAGAACCGTGATGCGACGGCCGATGAGGGATCCGAGGATCTCGCGCGACAGATCAACGACGCGCTCACGGCGGCGCATGTTGATCGCGTCGACCTCACGGAGGAAAGTCAGAGCTTGGTCAGCACCGAGCTCGCCAGCGCGGGCCATGAACGCACGGATGTCCTTGGGCAAGCAGCCGCCACCGAAGCCGAGGCCAGCGCCGAGGAACTTGCGGCCGATGCGTTCATCGTGGCCGATGGCATCAGCAAGCTGGGTGACGTCCGCTCCGACGATTTCGCAGACCTCTGAGACCGCATTAATGAAGGAAATCTTCGTGGCCAGGAAGGCGTTGGCGGAGACTTTGACCAGTTCAGCGGTCTGCAAATCCGTCACGATGAACGGTGTCCCATCCGCCAGCGGGGTTGCGTATACTTCGCGGGCGATTTCTTCGGCGCGACTTTCGGCGGGTTCTTCGGTGAGGCTTTCGGTGTCGCTTGTGCTGCGGACGCCGAGGACGATGCGGTCCGGCGTGATCGTGTCATTGACCGCGTAGCCCTCGCGGAGGAACTCGGGGTTCCAGGCGATCTCGATGGTGGCGGGGGCATTAATAAGCTTATTAGCCCGCTCTTGGAGGGCTTGAGCCGTGCCAACGGGCACCGTCGACTTGCCAAAGATCACGTGCTCTCCCTGCAAATGCGGCACGAGGCTATCCACTGCCGCCTCAACATAGGAGGTATCCGCCGCGTAACTTCCGCGCAGCTGCGGGGTGCCCACGCCGATGAAGTGCACGTTGGCGAACTCAGCGGCCTCTTTGTAATCCGTGGTGAAACGCAGTCGACCATTCGCGAGGTTCCGCTCCAGCACTTCCGGCAAACCAGGCTCGAAGAAGGGCACCTTCCCCGCCTTCAAAGTGTCGATTTTTGCCTGGTCAACGTCGATTCCCAGTACCTCGTGGCCGAGTTCCGCCATGCAAGCGGCGTGCGTCGCGCCGAGGTAACCGGTGCCAATCACAGTCATGCGCATACCGGCCATTATGACCCGTGCGGGGAGGTTACGCAGGGTGAGTGCGAGAAGGCGTTCGAGAAATCTGACGCTTTGGTGCAGGAGTCGGTATTAAAGGCGCAGGTGGCAGACAACCGCTTGGAAGAAATCTCGACTGTGAGGGAACCGAACGAGAGTTTCAGCAGTCTAAGTCAATATGAACAAACTTATTTTTCCGAAAGTCCACGACTTCATGGACATCACTTACCTAGTACAGGGCCATCTCCACCCTGCGGACGTGCCTGGCTCGGGCCAACACGCATCAGCAAAGTACCTGGCCTCAGGGTTTGCGCCCCGCCCTCCTGAGATCACCCGATTAGAAGCTCAAGCCCACCCACGCGGCCGGGGTTTCGAGGTGCCTGCAAACCTTCGTGCCATCGCCCAATCACTGGAGCATCCACACTGTGCAATTGCGGGGACTAGCGCGCTAGCGCTCTATGGCGTGCCTTACCTAGTGAATTCATGTGACACCACGCTCAACTCACCCACCTACAAGCGAGAAGACACCGGTGTCATAGTGAGGCGCCGAGAGACTCGCACCCCTTGGAACGTCACTTGGCGTGGCATTGACCTGCCTGTCAGTGAGCCACATGAAGCCGTGACGGAAGCGTTGCAAGACATACGTGCGGGATTTCACATGTGGCCCAAGCCTCGCTGGATCACCGACGGTCCCACCTACTGGGCCGTCATGCTCATTGACGCTGCTTGCCACCGTCTCTCCCTCTCCCCAGCGCTGCTGCTCAAGGCGTCACACTACCGGGTGAATAAACGATGGATGACCCAAGCAATGCGTCTGTCCAGCCCACTCGCAGAGTCTCCGAAGGAGACCGAAATGCGTCTCATGTGCATGGCGGTTCTGGGCCACATTCCATTAGCTTTCCGACCGCAGTGGGATTACATCGTGGATGCACTCACACCATTGAAACTCCAGCTTGTAGAGCAAATGCCGGTCACGTTGGACAACCAACTTGTCACCGTGCTTGACCTGGCTATCCCAGAGCTAAGAATTGCTCTGATGTATGACGGGGAACACCATCTCGCTAGAAGTCAGCGCGATAAAGACTTTGACATCAACCTTGAATGCCAACTGCAGGGCTGGACTGTTCTGAGATTCTCCGCAGGGACGCTGCGGAAGCTGCCCTGGATCCTATTCAGGGCAGTGCAAGCCGCAGGAAAAGTGGGATGAAATGGCAGATTCGAGAAATCTCACACAATCTCCGTTTGCAGAACCTAAACGGGCAGGTCGCGGAAAAGGGGATGTGAGAAATCTCGGATGGGGCCCTAACGGATGGGCCCTAACGGATGGGCCAGTCCGCTTTGGCCCTAGCGGAAGTTCAGGTACGCCTTCGACGGGGTCGGGCCACGCTGACCTTGGTACTTGGAGCCGAGCTTGCTGGAGCCGTACGGGGTTTGGGCCGGGGAGCTCATCTTGAACAGGGCGAGCTGGCCGACCTTCATGCCGGGCCAGAGGGTGATGGGCAGGTTGGCCACGTTGGAAAGTTCCAGGGTGATGTGGCCGGAGAAGCCCGGGTCGATGAATCCGGCGGTGGAGTGGGTCAGCAGGCCCAGGCGGCCGAGGGAGGATTTGCCTTCGAGGCGGCCGGCGAGGTCGTCGGGAAGCGTGAAGTGCTCTAGTGTTGCGGCGAGCACAAATTCGCCGGGATGCAGCACAAACGGCTCACCTTCGGGGACCGCGACCTCGGTGGTGAGGTCTGGCATTTCTTCTTTGGGGTCGATGTGCGTGTATTTGGAGTTGTTGAACACGCGGAAGAGGTTGTCAATCCGCACGTCGATGCTCGATGGCTGAATCAGATCCGGGCCGAACGGGTCGATCTGCAGGCGGCCGGACTCGATGGCGGAGGAAATGTCACGATCTGAAAGAAGCACATGCCAATCTTAACCCCGCGCATTTGGGGGCATGAGGGGTGGCGGTGTTACGATGTTCCCCGCTGCATTCATTGTGGCTGCGCCGGCGTAGTTTAGTGGTAGAACATCAGCTTCCCAAGCTGAGAGTGCGAGTTCGATTCTCGTCGCCGGCTCCAAGTGGGGGTGTTCCAGGGGGCTGGTCGAGAAATCTCGCGACCAACAAAATTCGACCTGGGGATTTACCGCACAAGGGCAGCGTCCCGGTCAGATTTCTCGGACTCACCCGAGGCTCAACCTGCTAGCGTGGCGCGTGTGCGCTTGCCTAAACCCGTGTTCAACAACCCGAACTTCACACCGGATCACCCCACACCGGTGGATCACCCCACACCGGTGTTGTTTGTGCATGGTTTTCAGGGCAGGACCAGTGCTTTTACGCGACAGGCTCGGTATCTTGCCGCGCATGGTTATTGGGTGTGGGGGTTTGATTATGGCCGGATGCGGGTACCGGGGTTGTATGGCACGGGGGATCTGGATGAGCTGGTCAACGAGTTGGCCGCCAATGTGGACAAGGTGCTCACGGCGACGGGGGCGAAGAAGGTGGACATCGTGGCGCATTCGCAGGGTGGCACGGTGACCAAGTTGTTCATTGCGGCCGGTGGGCATGAGAAGGTGCGGCGGGTGGTCACGATGGGTTCGCCGTTCCATGGCACGGACTTGGATGGGCGCGCTGCACTTATTTCCCCGCTATTGAACAAACAGAAAACCGTGGTGAACCGCCTTTTCGGGGAGAGCGTCACGCAGCACTTGGTGGGTTCGGAGTGGCTACTGGCACGAGTGGTCCCGGATACGCACCCGGATGTGGTGTACACCTCGCTGTATTCGCGGCGGGATCATATTGTGACGCCGATGAGTACCTCCATGCTTGAGTCTGTGGACGGCGCGGATGTGGTGAATCTTGAGATCCCGGGCGCACCACTGCACCCTCTTATGCCACGAGATATGGAGATCGCGCGACTGACCCGCTGGGGTTTGGAGCGGGAACTGGGTGAGACCACCCCACCGTTTTAGTCGCAGCGGACGATCGGTTGGGGGCTGTACACGGTGGTGGTGGTTTCGCGGGAGATCTCGTTGCCCGCGAGGTCACGGACGATGCGGGTGTCAGAGGTGGTGAAGCCGGGGGCGCCGCCAGACGGGATGCAGCCGGAACCGGAGACGGTCTGTGGGGACGGGGAGGTTTGTGCCCAGCGGCCGCCGTTGATGGATTCAACGGTGCGATCTTTCACGCCCATCATGCGGACGGTGATTTGGCCGCCGCCGAATTCGGTGACGATCTTCACGGGGTACGGGGTGTCGTTCTTAAACACCAGGTCGATGGAGCCTTCGTACACGGTAGCTTCGCGCCCGGCTGGGTAGCGGGAGATGTAGTAGGAGTGCGGGGTGTGGGCGACATCGGTCATGCCGGCGAAGTAGGCGGCGTTGTAGAGGGTGGTGGCGAATTGGGAGATGCCACCACCGACGGCGTTGCCAGCGCGGCCGTTGATGATGATGCCGGATTCCACATACCCTTGCGCCACTCCGCGCGGGCCGGTGTAGCCGTTGAGGGAGAAGGTTTGGCCGGGGCTGACCACAGCGCCGTTGACGGTGCGCGCCACGATTTCGATGTTGGTGCCGGATGCGGCGGAGTAGCCACCGGTGGTGAACGAGCCGACTTCTTCGTTGAAGGTGGCATTGTTCGCTTGCTCGGTGGTGAAGGTGGCGGGCACGTCGCGGTATTCGGCGTCCCATTCGCGGGGCTCGCCGCCAAGCACGCGGCGATCAAGATCACGCAGGACGTTGTCCCAGGCGATCTCGTTGCCATCCTGGGAGGGGGTCACCGCACCGGAGGCTGAAATCGTGGCGTTCTGGCTTTGCGTGATGGTGTCTTTGAGCTGTTCACCGAAGATTTCTTCGGCCTTCTCAGCGTGGACTTCGGGGACGATGGTTTTGTTTTCCGGTTCGTTGCGGAAGGTGACAATCTCGCCCATGCGCGAAGGTTCAATGACGGCGTCGACCTTCTCCTCGCCCTGGCCGCCGCGCAGGGTCAGCGGCCCTTTGAGTGCCGCGGCCGCGGGTCCATCGACGGCTTGCTTGATCACATCGTCGTTAATCGCCGGCGCAGTGGTCTTCGGTTCGACGGTGACGCCATCCGGGTTGATCCAGTTCAGCGTCATCGCGCGTTCAAGGTCATCGCGCATGACGTGTTGGCCGTCGATGGGCTCCTCAACCTTGGCCTCACCATTGTCCAGCGCCAAAGTCCCATCCTTCGGTTCGCGCGCCAAACCCGCAGATAGACGGTCGATTTCGGGCTGGAGTTTCTCAGCGTCGATCGTCGATACGATATCCACCTCGTTGGTGCGGAAGAAGCCGAGCAGGCGCGAGAGCGGGTTGAGTGATTCCACGCCAGCCGCATCGACAGTTGCCTGCCAGTCAGCGCCAAGACCAGCGTTTTCAGGGGTGAAGGTCTCCTCCATCTCGCCGGCATGCACAACTACAGGACGCTTATCGACGTCCCCCAGTTCCCCCTCCAACAAACTCACCGCCGCCGCGGGCTGCATTGTTCCAATTCCCACTCCACCGACCGTGGTGCCACGTGGCACGGTGCCGCGGTTGAACCCTACATCCGCGAGATATAGGCCAAGCAGAAGCACGAAGAAGCCGACGAAGAACCCCGCGGCGATCTTGCCACCACGGGAACCGCCGGACCAGTTCGTGGATGTTTGTTTGGAACTCACCCGATCCAGGGTAGTTGATGATCAAAATTCAGTGTCAATGAATTGTTGTTGGACGCGGGTGGCTGCGGTGGTGATGCGCTCTTCGGGGATGTCGCCGTTGTTGACGGCGGCGACCACTCCGTCGATAGCCGCGGGCAGATCTGTACCGGATGACCACAGCGCCTGATCAGCACCGGCGGCGATGGCCCGGCGGACGGCTTCGGGGGTGGACATGTGGTCCGTAATGGCACGCATACCGGAGAGGTCATCGGTCACTGCGACCCCGTTGAAGGGAGACCCGCCGGGGTACGAACCGGAGCGCAAGAGCTCGTAAATGGCGGGATTGAGAGAAGCAGGAGTGCCGTCCTCCCCTACTCCAGGGACGACCATGTGGCCGACCATGACGGAGGAGGTAGGGAATTTCGGCAGCACGGTGGCGTAGGGGGCAAGGTCAAACCCATTCAGTTCGTCCACGTGCGGGGTCACCGCAAGGGTGTGGTGGGTGTCGCCGCTGGCGCGGCCGTGGCCGGGGAAGTGTTTGAAGGTGGGGGCCACGTGCGCGTCGACAAGCCCCTGCGCAAAGAGCGTAGCTACCTCGCTGACGCGTTCTGGGGAAGGGCCGAAAGCGCGGTCGCCCACGATGTTGAGGTCCGTGACATCAAGATCCAGCAGCGGCGCGTAGTCCACGTTGATGCCGTATTGGCGCAGGCGATTACCAATGTCGTAGCCGGTACCCTGGATGACGCTGTTGGGTTGTTGAGCCAGCTCACGCGGACTGGGGAAGGACCCGAGGATCTGCGAGTGGCGTTGCACACGGCCGCCTTCGAAGTCGATGGCGACGATGAACGGGCGCTTGAACTCTTCCCGCAGCGCATTGATGTTACGGCCTTCTTCGGTGAGCAGACTTGGGTCCGCCCAGCTGGGGATGATCAGGCCGCCGACGCCTTGTTCGAGGGCGGCGCGGGCGTCGTCGTAAGTAGAAACCCCCACCACCATGAGTGATGCCACCCGCATGCGAAGGTCCTCCGGCACGCGCTGTTGTGCCTCGCTCACAGGCGTTTCAGTGACGGTGTTGGTCACGGTGGCAGTGGATGTCTCCGGCGCGGACTCTGACGTGGTGGGCGCACACGCACTGAGCATGAGCGCAGCAGACAACGCCACAACGGCTGTGATGACTGCGCGCATGAAAAGTCCTTGGAGTACGTGGAAAACGGTTCCATCCTAACTCCCCGTGGCTGGTATGGTCTGTGAGCATGACAAACCGCACCGCATCGTGGCCGCGCCGCACGCTCGGCCCCGTTCTTGCCAGCGCCGTAACGGGCGTGGTGCTGGGCATCGTGGCGGTCGTGGGCATCGCGGGTTTCTCCGGGCAGAACCGTGTGCCCACCGGCAATGCTGTGCCCGCTGACCAGGCGGTTCTTGGTGGCCCGGAGTATGGCTCGCGCCAGTAGCGCGCATGTATATACGTGGCTGATACTTGGGCTGCTGGCGTTCCTGCAGGCCCCTGGCCGCACAGCAGCGGACACCAAGTTTGATCTGCTGGTGAATCCGGCGGGCTTCCTGGCTGCGGCGGGGCACGCGTACACCGATACGTTCACCTTGGGGCAGATTCAGAACCAGGCCTACGGGTACCTGTTCCCCCACGGCCTGTTCTTCCTGCTGACGGACCCGCTGCCGGATTGGGTGGCGCAGCGACTGTGGTGGACCGTGGTCATGGGGGTGGGTTTCTCCGGCACATACCTAGTGGCGCGCAAGCTCGGCTTCACTCCGTGGCCGGCCTGGGCAGCGGGGCTGCTGTACGCGTTGAGCCCGCGAGTGCTCACCACGCTGACCGCGATTTCTTCGGAAGCCTGGCCTGTTGCTTTGGTGCCGTGGACTCTGCTGCCGCTCCTCGGCGCAACACGTTTGACCTGGCGTGATGTTGCCGCGTCGGTCGTGCCCATCGCTCTGATGGGCGCTGTGAACGCCACCGCGACGATGATGGCGTGCCTGTCCGCCTTCGTGCTTCTGCTGTGGCGTGGGGCGTGGAAGCACCTGGGCGGGTGGCTCGTTGGTGCCGCTGCGGTGAGTGCCTGGTGGATCGGCCCACTGCTGGTGCTGGGGAAGTATTCGGCGCCGTTTACGGATTTCATCGAGTCCTCCTACGTGACCACTCGGTGGCTCAACCTGGCAGAGATCTTCCGGGGCACAACCTCGTGGGCACCCTTCGTGGATACGGAACGTACCGCCGGTCACCTCCTCGTCGCGGAACCTGTCTTTGTGTTGGCGACCATGGCTG
Organism: Corynebacterium sp. MSK044; assembly: GCF_030232825.1. Classification (NCBI taxonomy): domain Bacteria; kingdom Bacillati; phylum Actinomycetota; class Actinomycetes; order Mycobacteriales; family Corynebacteriaceae; genus Corynebacterium; species Corynebacterium sp. MSK044. The sequence goes on along the minus strand of NZ_JASPJJ010000013.1, from coordinate 17,923 downwards.
TCGCGGCAGTCGGGATCGTCGGACTGGTCGCGTGGCACTCCCCTTGGCGCGGCTACTTCGTGGTGTTGCTGTGCCTCGGTGTGGCGCTCATGGGTGCGGCGCATGGCCCCTTCGAGCAGGCCTGGCTCAGCTTCTTGGACGGACCTGGCGCACCCTTCCGTAACCTGCACAAGCTCGACCCGTTGGTGCGCCTGCCACTGGTCATCGGTGTGGCGGCGGTGCTTACCCGCGTGAAACTGCCACAAGCGGTGGCGGTGGGATTGGCAGCGGTCATCGCGGTGGCCCCGGCGTGGTCCCTGCGCTTGGCGCCTACTGGGACGTGGAAAGAGGTCTCCCCGGATTGGCTGGCAGCGGCAAAGTACCTAGACAACAACATGGCTGGGACGCGGACGCTCGTCGTGCCGGAGGCTTCCTTCGCCCGGCAGACCTGGGGGTGGACACGCGATGAGCCGATTCAGGCGCTCACCCACGTCCCCTTCGCGGTGCGTGACGCCGTGCCCCTCGTAGACCCGGAGGCCATCCGTGGCCTGGACGGGCAGGTCACGGCCTTGTCGCCGGAGGCCCTGCGCGCCATCGGGGTGGGCGCGGTGGTGGTGCGCAAGGACCTCGACCCAGAACAGGCCCCCACAGAACCCACCGACGCTTTCGGGGAACCGACGGTGAGTTTCGGGGACATTGACATCCACGTCCTCGACCCCTCCCGCGGAATGATGATCGCCCCCACGAGCACCCTCACTACCGTCAACGGTGGCGGGGAGGTTCTGCCCCTGCTGGACAGGGAGTTCGGCTACCAGCCGCGCTTGCTCACCGACCACAACGAAGCGGACATCATCACCGACACCCCCGCCCTGGTGAAGCGCAATTACGGCACGTTGCGCGGCCCGGTCTCCGCCCACCTCCCGCCGGATCCCGCCAGCCCGCGCGAGGGCGGCAATGTGCGCAACAAGCAGGTGGATTACCCCTCCGCCGGCCAGCGCGTAGGCGTGCGGGAAACGGGCGGAACCGTCAGCGCGTCCAGTTCCGCGGCGGATGCGGGTAGCTTCGGCGGCGCCATCCCATCGCAATCCCTTACCGCCTCAGTCGACGGCCTGGAGGACACGTTCTGGCACCCCGCGCCGGGCGATGCGGCCCCGTGGTTAGAAGTCGCCGCACCAGGTCCCATCACCATCACCGCCACCGAGGACACGCAGCTCACCGTCACCAGCCCCGACGGCGAGGAAGAGCTGTCCCTCACCGCAAATGAACCGGTCACCGTCACCGGCCCTGCCACCCTCTTCCCACACGACCCTGTGGGATTGAGCCTCGACGCACCGGTCCGCCGCATCGTCGAGGTCCCCGGCACCGGCGACACGTACTTCTTCCAGCGACTTCTCCCCGAAACGGATGTGCTCCAGCGCGCCTTCACCACAGCCACGGACTCCCAGTGGGAACTCAGTGCGCACTCGCTTATCGACGGCACCCCCCATCCCCCCGGCCCCCTCACCCTTCCCTCCGGCCGCCACGAGTTGGTCAGTGATGCGGAGACAGTCACGCTGACCCGCGCACCCGTCCCAGCCGACACGTGGGCGCCTTTCACCGGCACCGTCAATGCCAGCGATGAGGAGCAGATCATCCTGACCACCCGCGCGTTCAACGAGGGCTTGCGTGGCACGATCGGCGACACCCCGCTGGAACCCGTGAAGGTGGATTCCGGCATGCAGGGCTTCATCGTCCCGGCAGGTGTGGCCGGCGAATTTACCATGAGCTTCGCGGGTTCAAGTTTTTACCGCGCCAGCTTGCTCGGCGGTGGCGCACTCAGCGCACTCACGCTAGTCTTCTGCATTTTTATTTCGCGGCGCCACCCCCAAGCAACCGAAGCCGCACCCGTGGAGGCCCCCTACCTCACCACCGCCACCACCCTCGTGGCCGCGGGTGTGTGCGCGGGTGCCCTCGGCATGGTGGCTTGGGCAGCGGGGATGGCCATCAAGCGGTTCACTCTCATCCCCACCCGGCTCCTTGGCGGGGGTGCGGCGGTGGTTATGGGGCTATGGCTCGCCCGGGCACCGTGGCCGGCTGGGAATTATGCGGGGGATTCCCTCGCGATTGCTTTGGCTGGGTGCGTGGTGTTGGCCAGCCTTGCCGGATCCAGCGGGAAGCGGGCTTTTCCACCAGCTCGTAGCTGACGTAGGCCACCGCCACAGACACGGCCACGGTGAAAATGAGCACAAGAACAAAGTCCATGGGCCGCCCACTGAACATTTGGATGCCTAGCACCGGAAAAGCAATGTCCAACACCGCCACGTGCCACAGGAAAATGCCATAAGACCACCTTCCGAGTGCGGTTGCCATCGCACCCGACAGGACAGTCCGCTGCCCCGTCTTCACCGGCCACAGCGCAAACGGCACCAGGAAGCAGGCGGCAAACACCGCACCCAGAAGAATGCGCGCGTTGAACTCCGCCGGACTCGGATGCACCAACCCGCGCGGGCCCACCCACTCGCGGCTAGCCAGCCATGCCACGGCCAAGCCAAGCACGGGCCCGATCCACCGCCACCGCAGGTTCCTCACAGGCCGGACAAGGCGGTAGCGCTCCACCTCCGCGCACACCAAACCCACCGCGAACCAGGGGATGTAGGAGGGTGGGGTGGTTTGGAGGTTGAGGGGAAAGGGGGCGTCGATAAGCCAAGGCCACAGCACACTGCACACAACCGCAACGACGAGAGCAACGATGCGGCCTCGCGTGCGCAGGGCGAGATACGCGGGGAGGATGAGGTAAAACGCGACCTCGATGCACAGCGACCACATGTGGGTCAGCCCCGCGACGAGGCCGTCTGGGACGTAGACCTGCACGAGGAAAAGGTTGGCTAATACTTGGGAGCGCGTGATGCCGCTCAGCGCGGGCAACGCCACCATGACCACGCTCACGCACGCGAGGTAACCAGGGGCGATGCGGGCCAGGCGCCGTCGATAGTAGCCCCGCCCATGCGTGCCGCGCGCGAGCAAGAATGCGGACAGCGCGAAGAAGACCGCGACGAAGTAATCGAAGCGTTCCCAAATCGCGGCACCGAGCGCCGTCTGGAAGGAAACATGCGTGATGACGATCCCGAGGGCCGCGACCGCCCGCAGGCCCTCGAGCTCCGGTAGGCGCGTGCTAGGGTTCGAGATACTCCAAGTGTAAAGGAGACCCATGAAGCGACTGTGGTGGTGCCTGGCTGTATTTGTGATCAGCGTGGCGCTGGGCAACTTTGTGGCACCCCCGGTAATCAGCTCCATGAAACCGCTGGCCAACGGTGAACATGTTGTGGAATGGAGCGACGGCACCCGCGAGGTGTTCAACGTCACCGGCCCTAAGAAAGATGCCATGGTGACGGTGGGCGATGAGCAGATGGAAATCTCCCGCTTCTCCATGGAAACACCGCAAGGCCTCGTGTTTTTCTTCCCGTGGGAGCCGGAGCACCGTAGTTTTGCGTTTTACGACGTCTCCACCGCCACCACCGCCCCCCTTGATTACGTTGGGCCCGTGGAAGTGAATGGGCTGCGTGCGCTGCGGTTCTCAGGCGAGTTTGGCTCGGCTGACTCTCCTGACTCTCCAGGCTCTTCTGACTCTCCTGATCGAGTAACCCGCACTTTTGATGTGGAGCGCCGCACCGGCGGTGTCGTGGCCGCTACGCGCACGACCGCTGACGGGGAAGTCACCCTTGCTGCGAGTACCCAAGATGAATTGGTCCGTGAGGCCTCTTCCCGCGTCCGCATTCTGTGGTGGTTGCAATTCCTCGCCCTCGCGGGACGAGTGTTTGCTGTTCTGGCTGCCGTCATGGGGTTGATCATTCTTGTCCGGCGGGTTTAGTCGTTCCCTCACAGTTGCCTGGGGGACCTTCCTCGTTGGGGCACTCACCTGGCCATTCTGGTTGGTCTTCGCGCGACCCGGCGCGGCTCTAGCTGCCCGCGACATGATGGTGCTGCCCCACCCGTACCTCACCCACGCATCCCTGGGTTTCGGGGACTTGGCTGCCCGTAATGTCCCACAGGATGCCGTGTTGGCGGTGGTGGGGATGGTTCTGCCGGCGACGTTCTTCGTGGCCATCGCGGTCACGGCTGCTGCGGGGGCGGCGGCGTGGGTGGGTTCACGCTTGGGCTCATCCCCCTGGACCCGCGCCGCTGCCATGACGGTGGCGGTGTGGAACCCCTTCGTGGTGGAACGCCTCCTGCAGGGCCAGTGGTCCCTGGCCATGGTGGCGTGGCTCTTACCCGCGGTGGCGTTCTGCCGTGGTCCCGGGCGTCTTTTGGCCATCTGGGGATGTTCACTGACCCCCACCGGTGGGCTGTTTGCGCTGGCCACGGCGCTGCTGGTGCGGCGCTCAAAGCTCGCCGTGGGGACCGCCGCGTTGGCGTGTCTGCCGTGGGTGGGGGCGACGGTGCTGCAGGTCGTGGACGGCGCTGCCTCCGCTTCGTCTGCTGCTGCTTTCGCCCCGCGTGCGGAAACCTATACCGGCACGCTCGGCGCCCTCCTCGGCCTGGGCGGGATCTGGAACGCCGATGCGGTGCCGGCCTCCCGCTCGGCTGGTTTCGCTCTCGCTGGGATCGTGTTGTTCCTAGTGTTGGCTCTCGCGCTGCGTCGAGTGCCTCGCTCGATGCTGATCCTCGCCGGTATCGGCTTCGCTGTGCCGCTGGTGTCCTGGTTGCTTCCAGGCGTGCAGGCCTTGATTGTCAGCCACGTCCCCGGTGGTGGGCTCGTGCGGGATGCACAGAAGTTCCTGGCCTTGGCGGTGCCGGCGTATGTTCTCGCCGCCGCACGCCTGTCCCGCAATGACCTGGCTGGCGCCGCACTTGGCCTGGCGCTCCTCCAAGTCCCGGACGCGCCCCGGGCGCTGGCGGTGCTCGCACCGGTGGAGGTCACCGTGCCTGCCATCGCGCACGAGGGCCGCGATGTCTTCTTCCCCGACAGACCCACCCTGCTCACCCGCACCGATGGCGTGCCCGTGGTGGATCCCGCCACCAAGGCCATGAACGTGGTGGAATCCGGGGTGCTCACCGTGGACGGGGTGGAAGTGGATGGGCCGCCGCCGCGCTGGCAGGTGGCGGACGTGTTGTTCAACAACGGCATGCTCTCCCCTGAAGCCCCGGAAAAAGCCCAGTGGTACTTCTCCGACCCGCAGGTGGGCCTGGTCGCGCGGCCGGATGGGCGTGGCGGGTACATCGTCGAGGACACCGGCATCCCGGCCCGCCCTCTGCCCCTGAGCGGATTGGCGCTACTCAGCCTGTGGTTCGCGGTGCCGCTGCTGGCGCTGCTGGACCGCCGCAAGCCCTAAAGCCCAAAGTCCCTAGAGCCCCTCGATCAGCTCCGCGAATTTCCGCCCCGTCTCCGCCCATGAAAAGCGGCCTGACCAGGCGCGAGCGCGATCACCCAGACGCGCCAGAGACTCCGGCTGAGCGATGAGCTCCCGCACCGCCTCCGTGAACTCAGCTTCGCTGTCAACCAGCACGCCCGTCTCGCCATCAATGATGGAATCCCTGAGACCACCCGCTGACCGGTAGCCCACGGTGGGCACCCCATGCTGGGCGGCTTCCACCACCGCGATGCCCCACCCCTCCTTGGCAGACGGCATGAGGTGCAGCGAGGCGCGGGCAAGGAGGGCGTGCTTCAGGTCATCGCCGACGTGCCCGTGGAACACCACCCGCTCCCCCAGGTCGGCAGCGTAGGCACGCAGTTGGTCCTCCCACCAGCCGGAACCAATGATGTCCAGCACCACCCCCGGCAGGTCCCGCACCGCATCAATGGCCTGCTCAATGCGTTTGTGCGGGACGAGGCGGGAGAGGGTGACTATGTGGGTCTGGCCACTCGGCAGCAACATTGGCAAGCGCATGGGCACCGGATCGACCCCGTTTTCAATGATGCTGATGTCACGGGCCCGCACACCGAGCGCCACCAGGTCAGCCTTGGAGGCCTGCGACACCGTCACGTACGGCGCGCCACGGTACACGCGCGGCGCAACGCGCGATTCCAGGAACCAGCCGAACCGCCCAATGATCGGCCCCGCCACCGGCCATTGCTCCTTATGGCAATGGTGTGTGAGCAGCACCACCGGCGCGCGCGTAAACAGCCGCGCAAAGAACGGAATCCCGTTTTGCGTATCCACCACCACATCGGGCCGATGCCGCCACACGGCAAACAGTGCGCGCAGGTAGACGGTGTATTTGCCACCGGCACGCTCAAATCGGATGCCATCACGCACGGCACGTCGCGGGACGTCGGTGTGCGCTGCGCTGCGATAAATCACCTCATGCCCCCGCGCGGCCAGGTGCGCGCCCACTCGCTCCAAGTAGCGCTCACTGCCGCCGCCCTGCGGGTGGGTGGTGTCACGCCAGCAGAGGAGGAGAATCTTCATCGCCTGTCGATGGTAGCACCGCGTATACTCCACCCAATGCCCCTGCCACGGACCCGCCGTTTTGCCACCCTGCGGCGTTCCCTGCGCCTGCTCGCCTCCTTCCGCCACGAGCAAAGCGCACCCGCGAAGTTCTACGGTGCTCTCGCCCAAGACACGCGCATGCTTATCGACGCCCTCCTGGCCGACACCCCCCACCCTCTCCCCACCCGTTCCGTCTTGGACGTGGGCGGCGGCCCCGGCTACTTCGCCGATGCGTTTGCGGACACCTGGTACATCGGCCTGGAACCCAACGTGTCGGAGATGTCCGCCGCCGGCCTGACCGGCTACGGCGCCGTACGCGGTGACGGCACCGCGCTGCCTTTCCGGGACCACTCCTTCGACGTGGTGTACTCCTCCAACGTCGCCGAACACATCCCCAACTGGCAGGCCATGGGGGAAGAAATGCTCCGCGTGACCAAACCGGGCGGACTGACTATCCTCAGCTACACCGTCTGGCTCGGCCCCTTCGGCGGCCACGAAACCGGCCTGTGGCAGCACTACGTGGGCGGTGACTTTGCTCGCCGCCACTACGAGAAGAAGCACGGCCATCCCCCCAAGAATGTGTGGGGCACCTCCCTTTTTGCCGTCTCCGCCAGCGAGGGTTTGTCCTGGGCCCGCCATATGGACGCCACCGGCCGCGCCGAACTCGTCGCCGCTTTCCCCCGCTATCACCCGCGCTGGGCGTGGTGGGTCACCCACGTTCCCGTCCTGCGTGAGTTCGCGGTGTCGAACCTGGTGCTCGTCCTCCGCCCGCCAGCCGCCTGACCCGGCTGCATGCACGATTCTCATATAAACAAGAAGACGCAGAACTATTGCATCTTCACCGAAAGTATTTATTATGATTTCATGCTCTTAGACTTCACCGTTGCTAACTTCCGCTCCATTTATCAGCCCGCCTCACTGAACATGGTTGCCACCCGTGAACAGCACTTACGGGAACGAAACCCGGTGCTCTCGAAGCGGTACCAGAAAACCCTCAACCCTATTGCTGGTCTCTTTGGCGCGAACGCTGCGGGGAAGTCAAATTTCCTCAAAGCGATGCAAACGCTGAAAGATTTAGTCTCTAACCCTCCCCGCCCAAACGAGCCGATGCCCTACGATCCCTTCGCCTTGGAGCACTCCGCTTCGAAGCAACCAACCTCGTTTGAATTGCTGTTTGAGTGGAACGGGATGATGTATGAGTACGTGCTCTGCTTCAACGCGCATTCTGTCGTCGAAGAATACCTGACCAAGCTGCTTTCTCGCGTGGATCAAGAAGTGTTTGCCCGGGAAGGCGACACGTTTTCGTTTCCGTATCTCGACCAAGAGGACTCCGGCGCGGAGAAAGTACGGACATTGCTTGAAGCCGTACCAAAGAAGGTGCCACTAGCGTCGTATGTGGCGGAGGTGAATTTTGGTGGGGACGTCGATAAGCAAATGCTCGAACCTCTGCTGGCAGTGAGCGAATTCCTAAAGGCAGTGCTGGTAGTACCTGCAGGCGCGGTGGATGTGACAACGGGACAGTTCGGTGTTGGAGACTGGCAGAAAACCATCACGCACATCGACGCTGGCATTGCCGGTGTCCATGCCGAGGAAGTGGAACCTTCCGCAATGGGCGTGAGCCCTGAGTACTTGCGTGAGTACCGGCAAGCACTCGAACGCTACCCAGCGCCCATCGAGGCGGAAAACGAACACGGCCGATTCCGGGTAGCACTAAAAGGGGACAATTTGGTGGTGCACCGGATGACACTGGAGCACGACAACGGCACAAACACGCCTGTGCGTCTGAAATGGTCAGATGAATCCGACGGGACGAAAGCGGCAGCCCGCTTGCTGGAATTGGTTTCCGTCTTAGCAGCAAAGGGTGCGCGCGGAGTTCTCATGATTGATGAGATTGACCGTAGTTTTCACACCGAACTATCCCGCGCACTCATCCGCGGGTTCCTCAACACATGCGAGCCAGATAGCAGAGCACAGTTGATTTTCACCACACACGATCTGCTACTTATGGATCCGCAGATACTCCGCCGCGACGAGATCTGGCTGATCGAAAAAGATCACCGCGGCCAAACTTCTGCAACGGCGCTTTCTGACTACGAGGGGGCCCGCAAAGACGCCGACCTCCGCAAGAGCTACTTACAGGGGCGTTTCGGAGGAGTTCCCGCGCTGGATCCGCTGGAGTTTGCACATGGTTAGCCGGAAAAGGAGCGTGTCCGGTAGACAGCGGCGCCGTGACAAGCTCGGGCGGAAAACTCATTCGTCTGGCACCCGGCAAATCCGTTCGTTGTTTGGCATTGTGGTCGAAGGGGAAACGGAGAAACGCTACTTCGACATGGATTACTTCCATGAACCTTCAGTCAAAGTGATGGTCAATCCCGGTAAACCCAATGATCCACCTGCATTAGCTCGCGCAGCTGACGCGCTCATCGAGGAATTGAAGCGTGGCGGAGAGCTACGAAGTGGGGATCAGATGTGGGTGGTACTCGACGCTGACGACTGGGCGGATGCCCAACTCGAAGAGGTATTCCGGTGGTCGCGGGAGCGGAGCGAAAAAGGGGATAGAGGAGTTGGGCTCTGCATTCCACAGTTCGAGTATTGGCTTCTCCTCCACTTTGAGGACGGCCGTGGCGTAGGCACGAAATCCGAGGTACTTCACCGGTTAGAGCGCTATCTGCCGGGGTACAGAAAGAACGTGCCAATGTCTTTCTCTGAGACCGACATTAAAACTGCGATCTCTCGCGCTCGATCGCGTGTACCGGAAGAATTTGTCAGTTTGGCCGAGCTCGATGCCACCGTTGGGCGGGGGACTGCTTCGACGACGGTTCACTTTCTCGTCGAACGCTTGGTGCATTCGCTTAACGACGCCCGCGCCCGCCCCCACTAGCCCCAAATCGCGGCGAAGGCATCTTGGGCGAGGACCCAGTCCAGCGCCACTCGCTCCTGCTCCAGCCGACGGTTGCCGCGGGTGACCAGGAGACGACGGGCGCATTCCTCCTCCTCGGTGAGGTGCGGCAGGTGGCGGGTGGGGTCGCCAGGATCTTCCACTGACAGGTGCAAAAACCTCTCGACGGTCGCACTATCCATCCCCACACTCCTCACAGCCCCCGGCTCCGGCATATGGCTACGTAGCGCGTTGAGGATGGCGTAGCCGTCCGAATCCGCATCACCCCAGTACAGGACGTTGGCGGCGCGGATCCAGTCAAGCTCCGCCAGCTGCGTACCGTTGTAGCCAGCCCCGAAAACAAGGACGGCGTGGGACCCATCAGGAGCCTGCGGCAGTGCGAGGAAAGTCTCCTTGTTTTCCACGATCACAACTGTCAGACCCTGAGGAAGCCGCAAAGCATTAACCGGCACGGCAATATCCAGGAGATCGGGGGTGGGGGCGAGGGCGGGGTCGAGGAAGCGGAGGCGGAGGGTGGCGTCAGTCAGCGAGAGCCCCAAACTGGCGTAGCCGAGTGGCTTGAGCAGGCGCAAGAGGAGTCCCTGGTGGCGGTCGATCCATTTGGTGTCCACGCCTTCGACGGGCACGGCGCGCGGGCGAAGGCCAGAGGCGGGGTGGGTGTAGAGCCAGGTCAGGACACTAAGCAGGCGGTTGAAGTCCGCATCATCCATGGGCAGCCAGGCGGTGTGGGTGCGTGCGGCGGCCCCCCGAAAACCAGGCAAGCCCGGCGAATACGGGAACAGCGCCACAAGTGCGGCAAAGCGCGAACGCGCCAACGCCAACGTGTCAGCCTGCCCGGTGAGTTCCGCTACCCGCTCCCAACTGCCAATATTCACGCGTACCGGCACGCGCTGCTGCCCCAGGTGCGCCCAGCGTCGGGTGGCCCATTCCACTTCGGCTTGAGGCTCGTATGCTTGCCAGGCGCGGACAAACAAGGTGGCGGAAGCAGGGTCCGCCAGGACACTCTTGGCGGTCGGCGGGTGCAGGGGAATCGATCCGGGCAAGCCAGATCCCAACAGCGCACGCTCAATGTTGAGGCTCAACGGAAGCTGATCAGGTAAACGCATCAGGCACTACCCATCGTGGGTATCGATGAACTCGAAGGTGGACCGTGCCTGTGGCGTTTCGGTGTAGTTGACCACGATGGTCCCGTCCACGTAGGGCGAAAGCGTTTTGATCAGCTTCATCGGTGTGGCCAGGATCATGTGGAACCCGAAGCTGGTGAACACGTCCATCGCGGTGCGGGTGAAGGTGGGGTCAGCGCGGTCAAAGGCCTCGTCGAGGACGACGGTGGCGTAGGTGGGAAAGTCAGCGTCAACACCGGCAAGGCGGTAGCGCAGGGCCGCCGCGAGGCAGAAGAACACGAGCTTCTGTGCCTGCCCACCGGACAGAGAAGCGGAGTCGACGTGGGTGTTGTACACCTCACCATCCGCATCGATTTCATTGCCCACGAATTTCACGTGACGGCGGGTATCCAGAACCAGGTTGCGCCAGCGGGTATCCGCGCGTTCAGAGGAGGCGAGCCGGTCCATGATCTTTGCCAGCCGGTGGTAGCGCTCGATCGCTTCGCTTTCATCCGCGACGCTCAGACTGCCGGCGGTTGCGTCGCGTAGGTCTTGCTGGAATTCGCGGACTTCCGGCCCACGGTTATCGCGGACCTCGATTTGCAGGTAGCGGCCGCCGCCTTCGGGGGTGTACGGGGACCGTTTCAAGGACGCGTTGATCGGGCCAAGGTTCGTTTCAATATCGCCCTTCGCCCGCGCTAGCTGGGTGGATATGTGGCTCAAGTGCATGACGGACTGACCGTTGAGCAGCTCGAGGAAGCGGCCGCGGAATTCCGGCAGGCGGTCTGCACGTAGCGCTTCAAGGCGGTTGATGGCCTCGCCCGCAAACTCCGGTTCGGCGCGCAGTTCAGCGGATTCGGAGGGCCACCCGGCGAGGTAGCTGGTCAAGATATTGCCAATCTTGGTGTTCGCGCTGGTTATGGCTTGGGCAGCGCGTTTGAGGGTGGAGTCGAGTTCGGCCTGGACTTCGTCCGAAAGCGAATTGATGTTCTCGCGCGTGAGGCGGCGCTTGCGGCTGCGCAGCTTGCTTTCCAGTTCCTCGAAGATCGCGGGATCGACCTCGACGGTGAGCTCGACCTCCGCAAGCCGTGCCTGAGCAGCCTCAATGCTGGTCTCGGCGACAGTGATCTGACGTTGCACCTCCTGCAGCTCCTTCTCTGTGGCCTGCAGGGTGGCGCGTGCGTCCTCGTAGGCTTCGCTCAACTGCCGCGCCTCGGGCGAAGACGTGGAAAGCTCCAGCTCTTCACGCAAAAGCACCAATTGCTTCTCGACGCCCCCCTTATCCACCTCCTCCCACTCCATCTCCGCAATCAGGTTCACCTGCTCCAAGCGGTGCTGCAGGCTATCACGTTTGCGCTGCAGTTCCTGGACGCGGTTGTGGGCGGCTGTTGTTTCTTGGCGTGCCTCCTTCAGAGCGGTGCGCAGTGATTCCAGCTTGGCGTGGTTGGAGGAACCCAGACGGTAATCGCGGCGCTGACCAAGCCGGCGGCGATCGTCTTTGACGTAGCGCGTGGACTTGGTGTGGTCGCGCGCGTTGCGCTCCAGGCCGTCGATGGTTGCGGCGCGCTGGGTTTGCTGCTCCAGCTCCTCAACAGTGCGCACCAGCGCATAGTCAAAGGTGCTGGCCAGGACTTGTTCCAGCCAGGGCTGCATCGCGCCTTTGACCACCCGGATCTTATGGAACAGGCTGGCGGTGTTCTTCGGCCGCCTCGGGTGTGTCGCGCCTGCTGGCACCGTGCGGTACTCCAGCCTGCGGCCCAGTGCTCGGCTGTTGACCCAGCTGTTCACCGCGCGCTCGTGCTCCTCGGGAACCAGCAGCGTGATGGCAAAGTTGGACAGCAGGCGTTGAATCACCGGCTCCCACTCGGCCTCGCTGTCCAGCACGTCAATCAGCTCGCCCACGAACGGGAGTTCTTGGACATCGATGTTCGTGTCGTAGCACATCTGCGCGCGCAGGTCGATGAAGCCTTGGTCGATGTTGTTCTCACGCTTACCGAGCCCCACGAGCTCCTGCTCGATAGCGCGTTCCTGCTGCTCAAGCTGCCGCTTCTCTGCGCGGGCGTCAGACCACGCGGCGTCCAATGCTGCGCGCTCTGCGGGCGCTTCCTCAACCTCGCGGCGCGCCTGCGCCTTCAGTTCCGCGAACAGCTCCGTGGTCAGCTCGTCCACTCCCAGGATCTGCTCGAGCTGCTTGGCCTTCGCCGTGCGTGACTCCAGCTCTCGCTGCTCACGTTCAATGCGCTCACTTAAGACCGTGATGCTCTCAGCCTGATAGCCCCCAAGCTTCGCGTAGGCGCGCTGCACAGCGGCCTGCTGCGCCTCTTTGCGCTGGCTCAGGGTGCTTTCTTGCACCTTGACGGCTTCGCGTTGGGCGTTATACGTCGTGATGGCATCGCGCAGCTCAGCGGCCTCAATCGCTCTGCGCACCGAAGGCAATGCCGCCGCCGACTCCTCCGCATGCGCCCGCTGGGCCTGCGCCTCCTCGAGCGCATGCTGCAAACCGGGCAGCGGTGCTAGGGCCTCAATCTGGCGGTTGAGGTCCTCCAAACGCTCGTAGGCATAACGCAAGTCACCGTGTGTGGCCACGGCTTCCTTTGCCAACTCAAACGTTAACGGTTTTTCTAGCATGTACTCCCGGAAGAGTTCGTCCATGCTGCGCAAGGACTTTGCTGACTGAGTCCGGTGTAGCAGCATCTGCGCGTCCTCACTGTCAATGCCCAGGCGCGCGCGGAAACGGTTAGCAAACACCGAATACTGGTCCGTGAACGTCACACCGTTGCTTGGTGTTTTGAACTGTTGCTCCAGTTTGCGCTTGTCCAGCGAGTTCACCAGGTGTGGCATGAATGTATCCACGTCCACCTCGTCTGGGAAAATCCCGTAAAGCGTTTTTACCTGGGCTTCAGAGTTCTGTCCTGCATTCAGGCGGAAAATTGCCACCAACGTGTATGTTTCGCTCTTGCTGCGATACGTCATCGCAACCACAGTCGCGGTAGCACCTTCCCGCAGGTACTGGCTCCGGATCTCCCCCGTGGTCGGGTCTTCGCTCCTGCGCCAGGCACCACGTATATAGGACACGCGGCTGCGGCCCTTATCCCGGTTCGTATCCTGCTGCGCCGCAGCGTTGTAACGGATTTTGGATTGGGGGACGAGGATGGTGGAGAAAGCGTCGATAAGCGTGGACTTGCCCGAACCCGACGCACCTGTAATGAGGAAACCTTTCTGGCCCACGGGAATGTCAAAGTACCCGTGGAACGTCCCCCAGTTCACCAGCTGTACGCGGGCCAACCTGAATTGCTCGGTCACTGATTTTCTCCCTCAGCCTCTTCTGCTTCAGCCAGGCGCAGGTACTCTTCGCGCAGCGCGTAAACAGTGTCCGCGTCAAAAATATGGCGTAGCACCGGTGAGACCACGTAGCGGCCGTCTGTCTCTGTCTCCGTGAGCAGGCTGTACTTGTTCTTGATCGTGTTGATCGCCGCATCAAAACGGCGCTTAAACCCAGCCTCATCGCGGTTATCCACCGCCCGGACGTACCCAATCGCGGTGTACAGCTCATCCTCACCCACCACCACGCGCTCACCGGGCGTACTCATGCCCAGCTCATGGCGCAGCTGCAGAAGGATCGCTGTTTGCAGGTGCGTCAGGGCATCCGTGCGCAGCACCGGCGGGACGTGCACATCATCATTGTCCGGGCGGACGTGCCGGGTGAACGCGATGCCAGCCTCTTCATCAATGACCAACTCTAGGAACACGTCATGCAGCCAGCTGCGCAACGCCTCCTTGTCGCTCAAGATGGCGTTCCACGAGTCCTTCTTCCGGTCCGCACTGATCAGCGGCCCTTTGAGCAAATCCACCAACGCCCGGCGCGACTCATAGGACAACGTTCCCGTGTCCCCGCTCCACAATGCTTCCGTCATCGCATCTCCTCTACTGATGTGGCATCGAAGGTCCATAGCGGGATCGCCGCTACGCGCACAGACCCATCATCTTCCTCAAAGCGCACTGTTTCACGCCCATCCAACTGAACACCAAACTGCATGGCCAGGTACACCGTCCCCACCACCGATGCCAGGCCCTGCGTCGCGGGGTGGCGTCTAAGCACATCCGCGATAGAGGGTTTGCCCTGTTTGTGGACGGCCTCCGCGATGGCGCCGGCAAGCTCCTCAAGGTCAATCTCCGATTCACGCACGAGTTCAAGCAACGCCTCGGCATCCCCCTCCGTGGCCTCGAAGCGCTCCACATCCGACGTGATCACCTCCGCCCCCGGATCCGCCAACTTGATCTGGGCGACAGAATTCACAGCCATGCCGATCCGCTGCAGCGGTGTATCCATCCGCTTCGTCGGCGAAAGCTCTTCGGCCTCCGCCGCATCCGCCGCAAGCTTGCGCGTGTCTCGCAACAGCTCGATCATCCGACGGTCCTCCGCGAACTGCTCACTCGACACGTAGTTGCGCAGGTTCCGCGCCAGCCGTGTCATCATCCGATTAACCTCATAACCTGCGTCTTCCAGGTTGCGGAAAAGATTCCTCAACTGCGAACGCGTCTCCTGGTCCAGCACACCACCATCAACGCGTTCCAAGATCTCCGCGATCCAGGACTCCACCCACGCGCCATGCTCCGCGTCCACCACCAGCCGGTAAAATCCGTTGAAGCTCCGCCCGGCATCTGATTCCGAAATCACATCCACACCGGCGAAGATTTCCTCCAGCACATCACCCCGGTTACCCTCCGGATCCAGCAGCTGCCTGCGCAAATCCAGGTTCAGCACTTCCAACTGGTGCCGCACACGCGCAAAATCACTCGGGATCGCCGACGCCATGCCCAAAATATCGCCCACCCGCTCCTGCACGCTCGCATTCGAAGGCAGCTCAAACTCGCCGCGCTCCACGCTCGCGATCAGCTCATCCACGCGCTCACGCTGCCGATACAGATGTTCCAGACGCGTCGCAATATTCGGGTCCGTGTCCCGCGCGAGGTCCTGCAAAGCATTGCTTATCGACGCCACCCTACTCGCCGTCACCGCCGAATACGGACCCCCAACCCGGTCCATCATCTGCAGCGCCAACAGCCCGTCCTCGCTCGGCTCCAGCGTCTCCCCCGTCACCTGGGTGCCCGATTTGCGGACCAGCCACCCCGCCTTCACCCAATCATTGCAGTACGCCTGCGGGGTCTTCGGCAGGTCAAAGGTGTCGCGCAGCAGCGAAAAATCGGCGGCCATCCGCTCATAGACTTCGCTGGCAGGCCTCGGCTCGGCGCCGCGCGGGAAGTAATCAGCGATCAAGGCCAGGACCACAGGCGCATGGTCAGCGTGCAGGAGGCGCACTGCCGCCGACTGTTCCTTCTGGCGCTTGAATGTCAGCGCCCGGGCCTGAAGAGCCATACGTCGATCTTATGAGCAGGACCCCGCCCCCGCTAAACGACGCCCCGCTGGCCCCATGTTCACAATTCCCGGGAGCTGAGGGCACGCGACCGGGCAAAGCTCCCCCCCCTAATGGCAACTAATGGGGCGCAGTTCACAGCAGTTCAGTGCAAGTGCGTTTATCGTTGGCGTGGTGTCCACGTAGTCAAGCTGGCGATATCCTTTTGGTGGGCGACCCACCCTTTAATCAAACGTGCAACTTCATCACTCGACGGAGTGAAAGTGAAGAACTGTTCACCTGTATCCGCATTGCGGTATTCTACAGCCCAGTCCTGGTTCTCAGCCTCCCACCGCGCACGGATATGACTGGTACGCAGATCATCATAATCATCCTCCTCATCATCACTGTTGCGTTGAGAAACAACAATAAAACTCTCACTCCCTTTAGGGATGGTGATGTTGGTCATGAACTCGAGCCTCTCATCAACCAGTTCCGGGGAATAATACGGCAGATCATCTTCGTAGGTGCGAATGCGATGAGTGGGACGTTCCGTACCACGGGTGACAACGTAACTAAATTTGGGCACCGCAAGGCACACATGGTTCTCAATGGCAATCTTATCCCGATTCTTTGCAAGTGAACTGGGGTATGGGTGGTTGACAGTCAACCCGATAATCCCATCCCCAATGACCTCAAAACTAGGGATGTACTCACCAAGGACTTGTTCACCGAAGCGCTCCAACGCCGGAGTAGAACGAGGCGGCAGCGCCAAACGCTGCGGCACACTAGGCAACAAAAGCTTCTCTGCAGTTGGCTCAACCGCAATAATGTCAGGCAAGGTCGTAACCATCATCCTTTTTCAAAATCAGGTGATCATGGTCTTCAGAAAACACTATCTTCACAGGACTTAATCCCCACCAAACGGGCAACTTCTGTTGCAATGCTTTCACTCATAGAACACACTTTCTAGCAACTGGAAGGAAACAGCCACAACAGTCTCGCAGTGTCTAACCTGGCCCTAGTGCTACAAGGCTAAAATGGTTGATCGGGATTTTGGTACCGGATGGTGCCATCTTCCAAGATCGTGCCATCACTTAGACGCACCGCTGCAAGCCCCCACAGCTTCGCTTCATCACGAATACCAAACTCACTCATCGACTCATCTTCAAGATTCAAACGTAAATCCACAAAGTTCCTGCCACGGCCGAGCACAGTGGCAACATCATCCCAACGGTGCGTAACCATCGCAATAGCATCCGTCGACACCGCAGAATCATCAGCATCAAAACTCATCGCCTGATACCCCTCGGCACTCAACGCCTGCCCACCAGTATCAACATAACGATAATTCTCAATCGGATAATCAGGGTGAATCTCCCCATACCCGGGCTCATAACCCGCAGAGGCTCCAAGCGTGGTCACCTTCACCGTCGCAGTGAAATCACTAAACGCCATACGATCATCCGTTACAGCATTATTTGCCCGGATCACATACGCGCCGGGCTGCGTTTCATCAATAAGCATCGCCTGATCGCCAAAATTAAACTCAAACTGGTCCCCAAGACGAGGATCAAGCCAAGCGTTTGTCACCAACACCACCGGGTCATCACCAAGCTTGTCAACAATGATCCACCCCCGGTTAGCCTCCCCATGAACCCCAATAACAGTCTCGGCTTTATCAACACCGGTGAACCGAAAACTACACCGAATTGCACTCAACTGGATAGCAACCTCACCTACAGGATGCGGGGAATCAAACTCCCACTCAATCAGGGTTTCCACCCCCGGCTCCGGAAACACCCGCAAGCCCAGATGCAGAGTCTTCCCCTCAAACTCAATAGTCCTCGCCCGTGGATCCTTGGACGTGGCCTCCATAAACATCTCATTGAAAGTCTTTGACATGGTCTTCCTCTCTATTTCGGCGATATGGTCAGTACCCAGGGTGACGATACGGGTCGATTGCTGCATGATCTTGGGACCAACGAGCAACCAATTCTTTCCCTCCATCACGGTAAGGAATCGGCTCATGACTGACCTCCATGGTTTCCCAACCACCACTGTCAGGCATGGCATCCTGCTTTTTACTATTGACTCGCCGTGGTGTCGATTCGGGGTAGTTGGTACCGTGAGTCCGCGTAGTTGGTACCGGTGTTCCACGTACCCGGTACTGCAAGGGGT
>NZ_JASPJJ010000012.1:0-67480 GCF_030232825.1 Corynebacterium sp. MSK044 | reverse complement strand
TAGGAATCGGAAGGTCAACGACACCTACCAGCAGTTCTTGGAGCACTACAACACAGCAGCACTTCCCACACGCGCGCCGGCCGAAGGATAAAGCAAATGTGGAAGCTGCGGTAAAGATCGTCACCCACACAGTCATCCACGCACTCGATGGCCACCAGTGTGTTGACGTAGACGAGCTCAACGCAAAGATTGTGGACTTAGTCGACGCGATCAACACCTCCGTGCCGTTTCGCAGCCAGCAGTCAAGCCGCAGGGATCTCTTTGAACAACACGAGCAGCATTTGCTTGCTGATCTGCCGCAAACCCCGTGGCAGCACACCGAGTGGAAGCGTGCGAAAGTGGCCCCGGATTTCCATATCACGGTTGCAACCGTGCGCTACTCCGTCCCCCACCAGCTTGTTGGCCGCACTGTCGATGTGCGCATCACCGGGCAAGTCTTGACCGTCTTTGACCAGGGGACAACCGTAGCGACCCACCGGGTTTCGCATAAGCGTGGGGCCTATGTCACTGACTATGAGCACATTCCATCTGGAATGGACTCCACCCGTGGACTGTGGACAAGCGACTACTTCTATCGCGAAGCCCAAAAAACCGGCCCGGCAACACGCAAGGTCATCGAAGAACTCATCGCGGCGAAAGCCATCCCGGCCCAGGCGTACCAATCCTGTAGAAACGTGCTGTCGATGGGCAAACACGGCAACAAACCAATCCTGGAAGAGGCCTGCCAGCGCCTGACCGCCGACAACGGCAGCCGACGGGCGGTGTCATATACCGCAGTCAAAAACATGATGGCCGCCGTACGCAAAGAACACGCCACACGGCCCCGCGGGTTAGACCAGCCTACGCGCAGCACCACAACCAACCCATCCACCGCCCCTGCAGTCTCCGACCGGGATACCACCGGCGCGTTTCTCGGCGGTGCAGACCAATTCAGCATGGACAACCTCGCTAAGAAAGGACACTAAAGCCCATGTCATCACCAACCCCGCCAACAGATCGCTTCCTTGACGAATCCGTCCTAGCCGACTTCACCGCGCTGCGGATGACTGCCTTCGGCAGAAGCGTCATCGACATCGCCAACGATCCCGCATTCGACACATGGACGTTTTCCCAAAAGGTGCTCTACGCACTCGATAAAGAAGTCGCAGCCAGGCGTGAACGACGCATCAACAAACTGCTGAAAGCATCCCGATCGCCAAACCTTGATGCTTGCCTTGAAAATGTAGTCTGCACGCCTGACCGCAACATCAACCCCGAGCAAGTCAGCAGACTCGCTCACGGACAATGGTGCCACCTGGGCCAAAACATTGTCATCCTGGGCAAATCCTCAGTCGGCAAAACCTACCTCGCCCAAGCCCTGATCACAGCAGCATGCCGCAAGGACTACTCCGCACGCTTCTACCGCACCGACATGCTCGCCGCCGAACTGGCAGTCCTCCAACCCGATGACCCCATACGGCTGAAATTCATCCAACACCTCCACGACGTCGACGTCCTGGTCTTAGATGACTTCCTCACCACACCTATTGATGCCGCGACCGCGCACCAACTTCTCAACATCCTCGCCGGGCGTGAAAGCAAAGTCTCAACGATAGTGACCTCACAATTCACCCCGCAAGAGTGGTACAAATCCATCCCCGATGCGGTGATCTCCGAGTCAATCCTCAACCGACTCGTCTCCGGTGCGGAGATCATCACACTCGAAGGACCAAACATGCGCCTGACCACCAACACATAACCACCAACAACGCCTGAGTGAGACACCGCTACCGGATACTCACTCAGGCGCTACCAGATACTCACCACACCGCTACCATTTCAGTCTTCTGAACAGTTGGCACTGTCGGTGACTCCTACGACAACGCGTTGGCTGAAACGGTCAACGGTCTGTACAAAACGGAGTTGATTTATCCCCACCGGCCGTGGACGTCGGTTGGGGAGGTCGAAATCGCGACCCTTCGATGGGTGTACTGGTGGAACAACCAGCGGCTCCACGAATCCCTGGGATATATCACTCCACAAGAAATGGAGGACGCCTACTATCAACAATCAGACGCTCAGTCGCTGGGCGTTTAGTAAGCGGAACGGAACCCAGGACGCTTCAAATCATGGTGAACCCGATTTTTGAAGAAGCGATGGAACTGACCATCTGCCGTTCTCTCAACAACCAAGGCTGGATTTGGAACGAGGGTGCCAACGACAAGGGGGTCGACCCCAAACTTGGACTCTTCCCGGAGGACGTACTCCACTGGCTAAAGTCCCAGTATCCGGAGCAGTACGAGCGTGCGATTCCGAAGACTGCGAACGACACAGAGCGAAAATCTCGCGAGCACCGGCTGCTGAAGCGTCTGACGAAGGAGCTCGACCACACGCCGATTCTCGATGGCATCACCAAGAAGGTCAACGGCGGACTCTTGGGCACGCTTCGGGATGGGTTCTCGTTTACGCAGACAGACCTTGGCACGGTGAGCTTCCCGGACATGGCGGGCTTCTACCCGTATGACCCGGCGAAGACGGATGTGATCAACAAGGCGAAAGAAAACCGCCTACGCGTGCTGCAGCAAGTCCACTTTGAAAAAGGTGGCTTAGGTGAGATTGACCTTGTGCTGCTGGTCAACGGCATTCCCGTGATCACCATGGAACTCAAGACCGACAACACGCAGTCGATTGACGATGCTGTCTCCCAGTACAAGCACGACCGCAAGCCGAACCGCTCCAAGCGTCCGCTGCTTAATCCCGGTCGCTGCCTCGTCCACTTCGCAGTGTCCTCCCGTGAAGTCATGATGACCACGGAACTCAACGGCACCGATACTGTCTTCCTCCCGTTCAACCAAGGAACCGAGGAAGGCCGCGCTGGTAACCCAGACAATCCCAACGGGTACAACGTTTCCTACCTGTGGGAGTGGGTGTGCTCGCCAGATCTGCTGCTGCGCATCTTGAAGGATTACGCACTGTGGGAACCATCTACGAAGGGCAACGAGGGGCGTCTGATCTTCCCTCGCTTCCACCAGCTGCGCTCTGTTGAACGTGTCACCAGCGATGTTGCGACCAACGGCACCGGCAGGCGGTACTTGATCCAACACTCTGCGGGGTCCGGCAAGACGAAAACGATTGCGTGGTTGGCGCACCGTGCCAACAAGATGATCCATGAAGACGGGACGAAACTTTTCGATTGCGTAATCGTCGTAACGGATCGCACCGTGCTGGATAAGAACGTTGCGGATGGGCTTTCGCTGCTTCAGGCCTCTGAAGGCATGGTCATCAACATCACCAACGATGACACATCCAAGTCCGAGAAACTGAACCACTATCTCACCCAGGGCAAACGAATCTTGTCCTGTACGTTGCAGACCTTCCCAGCACTGGCGCAAACGATTGACCGTTCCCCGAAGCTGCGTAACCGTCGCTGGCTCGTGATCATCGACGAAGCGCACTCGTCCCAGCACGGCAAGGCCTCGCGCACGCTGCTTGAAACACTTTCGGACACTCCTGATGAGCTTGCGGAAGCGGCAACGCGAGCGGCTGCGGATCTTGAAGACGATGAAACGCTCGACAGCGATGCACTGCTCAGAGATCTTGCCGGTTCTACTCCTTCCGGCGAGCTCACGCGTGCCGAAAAGGACCGTTTGCAGCAGCAGCGGGACTCGGCGGTCGCGCGCTCGTCGAACGTCACTCTCGTTGCGCTTACCGCAACCCCCAAGGCGAAGACTCTTGCGGTGTTTGGCGAGCCGTCCCCGGACAACCCAGAAAAGTACGTGGCGTTTGACCTGTACTCCATGGCGCAGGCAATCGACGAGAACTTCATCCTGGACGTGCTCCAGAACTACATTTCACTGTCGCTCTACGCCAAGATTGAAGACCAACTTGGCCGCGAAGATGACGTAGTTCTTGGCGAAGCCAAATCAGCACTTAAGCACTTCGTCCGCTCCCACGAGAAGACGATCCACTCCAAGGCAGAAGTGGCCGTCGAGCACTTCAATAACAACGTGCGCTTCCTGCTCGGATCGACCGCGAAAGCAATGGTCGTTTGCGACGACCGTATGAGCGCATACACCTGGTTCCGGGCAGTTCAGGACGTAATCAAGTCCAACTCGAAGTATCACGGGCTTGAAGCACTTGTGGCGTTCTCTGGCTCGCTCGACGTGTCCAAGGATGAGGACATCGAGGAAATCGTTACGGAATCCTCCCTCAATAACGAGAACGCACCTGAGGGCCATCGTCGCATGGAAACGACGAAGATGTTCGACGGTGCGGCGTACAAGTTCCTCATCGTGGCAAACAAGTATCAGACTGGCTTTGACGAACCTCGCCTGTCAGCGATGTACGTGGACAAGCCACTGTCCGGCGTGATGGCGGTGCAGACGCTCTCGCGCCTGAACAGGACGATGCCATCGAAGAACAAAACCAAGACCTTCGTCGTCGACTTCATCAATGATCCCGAAACGATTCTTCACTCGTTCCAGCCGTACTACTCGCAGGCATCTATCGACACCGAGGTAGACCCAGACGTGCTTGCAGATCTTGCTCGCGTG
Source organism: Corynebacterium sp. MSK044 (assembly GCF_030232825.1). NCBI lineage: Bacteria > Bacillati > Actinomycetota > Actinomycetes > Mycobacteriales > Corynebacteriaceae > Corynebacterium > Corynebacterium sp. MSK044. The sequence goes on along the minus strand of NZ_JASPJJ010000012.1, from coordinate 62,948 downwards.
CTGGACACCTCCCAGTTCTACGACGCCGAGGAGATGGAAGCGATCGCCAACACGGTCATGGATCGGGACATCGATGTAAAGAAGAAAGACACCCTGATCCGCGTTGGTATCGATCCGATTGTTACCCGGTGGACCGAGTTCTACACAGGTGCCTTGATCTCCGGAGACAAGAACAATGAGGTAGTGGCGACGGACTTTCGCGCCAACCTGGTGAAGTATGTCCACGCGTGGGATTTCTTGAGCCAGTTCATCGACTTTCAAGACGTCACCCTGCACAAGCGAGCAATCTTTGCTGACCTGCTCGTGCGCAATCTCAAACTTGGTAAGAAGGCCCGCGAGGAGGATTACGTCACCGGCGTCGAGGTAGTGAAGACCGCCGTCATGGGTGACGTTGAAACAGGCGTTGCGCTAAAGCTCAACATCGAGGATTCGCGAGCACATCTCCCTGTCCCAGGGTTCGATGGTCGTGTCTCTACCGGCGGGGCAGGGGACCCGCTCCAAGGCGCATTTCGCGAAGCAGTGGAGCAGGTCAACGAGCTGTTCTCCGCTGCGGGCATCGATATGTCCAACTCCGCGAACACCCGTATGGTTCACGCGGTGTGGGAGGCGTTGGCTAACGACGAAGAAGTGGAAGCCCTTGCCACCAAAAACCCGCAGGAGGCGTTAGCGAAGTCTCCGAAACTTCGCAGCAAAGTGCTTTCTGCGATCTTGGGTGCCGACGCTGAGCATGAGCAGTTCACCAACCTCATGCTCGGCGGCGAAGACGCGCTGAACGTCCTTACCGCTGCAATGTCTCGACTTGCGGTTGCCGCGATGGAGGACAAAGCGCGCGGGATCGCTGTTCCTGACGACGCCCTCATCGGCGCTGCGGAAGAGATCGAGGATGAGTCGCCGGTTGAACGTCGTATCCAGGACCTTCTCGATGTAATGCTCATGCATGCTGGTGCCTCTACCGTTGAGGAGCAACTCGCCCGATCTCTGGACGAAGCGCTTTCGAACCGTGGAACCTCCAACGTGTTCGAGGTGGTCCGCTCGCAGTTCGTCGGACATTCGTTGCCGGTAGACGGTGACCTGTACCAAGGCGTTGTGATGTACGCAGTGGAGCATTACTAGCGCTACATAGCCTGCGGTCGCACCCCGTTCAAGAAGAAAAGAAATCGGTGACATTTCACTTAAACGTCGTATAGTTCGTGTATGTCACACAGCAAACCTTCAGCAGGTGGTGCGCCGGTTGTAGAAACCCTGGGCATCGATATCGTTCCCGAATCAGAGCGCACTGCGAAACCCTCCGATTTGTTCTGGCCTTGGTTCGCGGCGAACATTTCGGTGTTCGGTATTTCCTACGGTTCGTTCGTGCTCTGGTTTGGACTGTCGTTCTGGCAAGGTGCACTCGTCACCGCACTTGGCGTGACGTTCTCGTTTTTCCTCTGCGGCCTCATTGCTGTGGCCGGCAAGCGCGGGTCTGCGCCGACGATGGTGCTGTCCCGCGCCGCGTTCGGTGTGCAAGGGCAAAAATTGCCGGGCATCGTCTCGTGGTTGACGTCCATTGGTTGGGAGACGTTCCTGGCGATCATGGCGGTGCTGGCCACCACCACAGTGCTACGAGAACTCGGGGGTAATCCGGGCACGGCCACGAAGGTGATCGCAACCGTCATTGTTGCGGGACTTATTGTGGCGGCATCGGTGCTGGGCTACCACACGATTATGAAGCTGCAGTCGGTGCTGACCTGGATTACCGGTGCGGTGACGCTGCTGTACATGGCGCTGACCATCCCACGCATTGATTGGTCCGCGGTCCAAGCGATCCCCGCCGGTTCCGCGGGCAGCGTGGTCGGCGCACTGGTGATGGTGATGACGGGCTTCGGCCTAGGCTGGATCAACATTGCGGCGGACTGGTCGCGCTACCAACGCCGTGACACACCGGACCGTTCCATCATCTTCTGGAACACGTTCGGTGGCGCTATTGCGCCGGTTATCTTGGTTATCTTCGGCCTACTGCTCGCCGCATCTGATGAATCGCTGGCGGAGGCGATTGCGGACGACCCGATCGGTGCCCTTGCAGTCGTACTGCCTACCTGGGTGCTTGTGCCTTTTTTGATTACCGCGGTACTCGCGCTGGTCTCCGGCGCGGTGCTGGGCATTTACTCCTCGGGCCTGACGCTGCTCACGCTGGGGATCAACATCCCACGTCCGGCGGCTGCAGCGATCGACGGTGTCATCCTAACCATCGGCACCATCTGGGTGGTCTTTTTCTCCCAGAGCTTCCCCGGGCCGTTCCAGTCTTTCTTGATCACCCTCGGTGTGCCGCTGGCTAGCTGGGCGGGCATCCTCATCGCGGACATCTTTACCCGCACCAAGGACTACGACGAGCCCGCGCTGTACGACCCGGCAGGGCGCTACGGTGCGGTCGATTGGATCTCTATCGGGATTCTCACCGTCGCTTCGGTGATCGGGTGGGGCCTTGCGGCCAACATGTTTGCTGAGGAAGCGGCTTGGAACAACTGGCAGGGATACTTCCTGCCGCTGGTTGGCGAGCACTGGGCGGATGCGAACCTGGGTGTGCTCGTCGCACTCGTGCTCTCCTTTGTGGCGGCATGGCTTGGGCGCCGCGGCCGCATCCGCCGCCAAGAGGGGGTTGCGGCCTAGACGCCGTAGCCAGCAGCCTACATGGCCGGGTTGCTGACCAGGATGCGGTCCACCTGCTCGGCCAAATCCTCGGGTGCAGTGTCGAAGTCGCCGGGCAGTTCACGGTCCGCCTGTTCAAGCGCTTCTTGGTCGGACTCTCCGGTGGCAAGGTGCGCCTCCGCTACGTCAAGAAGCCGCTTCAACCGCATCAGGTTGAGTTGGTAGGCACCGTCGTTCTCCGGGCCGGGGACCTCCTGGAGCCAACCTGTACCGATGAAGGTAGGCAGGGTCGCTTCGATGATGTCTCGCTTGAGCCAGTTGGTCATGTGGGGACCGCCGAAGTTTTCCACTCGGCCCGCTGTTGCTTGATGGACTATGCCGGTGGCGGTGAGGGTGGGGCCAGTAGTGTCGTTAGCAAGCAACGCCACCTGCGCCAATATTTTCAGTTCTCGAGGAAATAGGGACGGGGCTTCAATACACCCCACTGCGGCCTTGAGCAGCTCGCCCAACAATGCCTCCTTATTCTGTTGTGATCGGACGAGGAGACATTATAAAACCGCCCTCCAACACCGGAAGGCAGCCATTCGAACGGATGTGTGCTTAGCTTTAATTTCCGAAGAGCTCCCGCTGGAAATCCGTGGGGTTCTTCAGCCGTTCGGAGTCGGGCAGTGGGCCGGGCAGAGTGGTGCCGGCGGCGAAGGGGGAGCCCGGGAGGTGGTCGCGGCCGTGGGGTTGGGCGAGGCTGGAAAGGTCGGGGCCGGCGGGGACGATCTGGGTGGGGTTCACTTCGCGGTGGACGATGTAGTAGTGCTGTTTGATCTCCGTGAAGTCGGTGGTGTCGCCGAAGCCGGGGGTGTGGAACAGCTCGCGGAGGTAGCCGTAGACGTTGGGCATTTCGGTGATCTTGTTGCGGTTGGTTTTGAAGTGGCCGTGGTAGACAGCGTCGAAACGGATGAGGGTGGTGTAGGCGCGGATGTCGGTCTCCGTGATGTGTTCACCCATGATGAAGCGGTGGTTGGCTAGGCGGTCTTCGAGCCAGTCGAGGACCTCAAAGACGTCGACATAGGCTTCTTCGTAGGCGCCCTGGGAGGCGGAGAACCCGGCGCGGTACACGCCGTTGTTGAACTTGCGGAAGAGGAAGTCATTGATGTCCTCTGCCTCTTCGCGCTGATCTTCCGGTGGCAGAAGGTTCGGGGCGCCGGGGCGCTGGTAGGAGGTCCACTCGGTTTGGAAGTCGCGGACGATGGAGTTGTAATCGTTCGCGACCACCTTGCCGGTTGTTTCCTCCACGATGGCCGGCACGGTAATGCCGCGTGGGTAATCCGGGAAGCGTGCGAAGTACGCGTCCTGCAGGCGGGGGATCTGTAGCACGGGGTCGACGCCGCCCGGGTCGAGGTCGAAGGTCCAGGAGCGCTTGTCATGGGTCGGGCCAGCCAGGCCTAGGGAGATCACATCTTCCAGTCCCATCAGGCGCCGAACGATGACGGCGCGGTGCGCCCACGGGCATGCGCGCGCAGCGATGAGGCGGTAGCGGTGCGGTTGCACAGGCCAGTGCAGAGCCTCATTGCTTATCGACGCAACAATGCGGTCATTGATGTAGTTCGTATCCCGCTTGAACTCGCCGTCCTTTGACGCATTCTGGGCGTCGCCTGCCCAATCCTTCTGTGTGCCTGCAGTCATCGTGTCCTCTCGTATCGCGTGAAAAGTTTGTGACACGTCAACTATAGGCTGTTTCTGATCATGAGCGAGGGGGATGTGCTGTTGCAAGAGGATGGGCAGTGTGACGGAAAGCCCGGAGACAGGCCCAGAGACAGGCCCAGAGACAAGGCAATACAAAGCCTTCGGATGGCGCGAATCCTGAGCCTTCATCGCGGTCACGGTGTTTCTCTCCCTAGCTGGCTTCTTTATGGTCGATGGCGGTGAAAGGGCGCTGGAACCCCTTGACCGAGCGCCGGATCCATAGCCGTGCCATTTTGGGACACGCCCGCACCTTCGGTTTCGGGCCATTACCAGAGCGCTTATCCGGAGAAGCCTTCTACTCCCACTCCAGCGGGGTAGTGATCGTCCCCTGAGTACGGGGATTCCCCGGATTTACAGGCTGATTCACCGAGAAGATTGTTAAAAACGCCTGCGGATTCTTGCGCCCATCCTGAGTCTTCGTCCACGCGTCACTCAATGGTGTGCTGGTTTTGCGCGATCTCGGTTTCAGCAATGTCTATCAAACGCACGAGACGGGGCTTGATGCGCATTACAGGTGAGGCTAACCTAACTCAAGAATGATTGCTATCTTCTGAGAGGGCAACACAGTGCCGCTTGTGACTGACGAACTCGAGCACCTAACCCGAAACCGCCGCGTGGACGCGGCCCACACACCCGGAGACAGAACCAGATGAAGTCGATTGCACAGATCGTCCGCCGAGGTTCCTCAGCCGCTATGCGAGTGAACCGATGGATGCCGCCGCCGTCGACCAGGTTCTGCCGCAGGCGAGGAAGGTGATGGATCCGTTTCACGTCGTGCATCTGGCCGCGGACAAGCTCACTGGCTGCCGGCAGAGGCTCCAACGTGAGACCACGGGGCGTCGTGGACGCAAGGATGATCCGCTGTACAAGCACCGGCGGACCTTGCTGACCAGGAGGAACTACCTTACCGAGCGGCAGAACAGGCGGCTGGACCTGTTGTGGGCCACCGATGACGAATACGTGGCACTCGAGGTCACGTGGATGGCTCTCACAGGACATGATCCAGGCCTACGGGCACCCGAAGAAATCGGAGGGCAAGAAGTTGATGGAACGGATCATCAACACCCTGCGTAAGGGCGTGCCGAAAGGTCTGGAGGGGCTGGCCCAGCTGGGTCGGACGTTGTGGCGCCGGCGCGAGGATGTGCTGGCTTACTTCGACATCGGGGCGTCCAACGGGCCGGTCGAGGCCATCAATGGCCGGTTAGAGCATCTACGGGGGATCGCCCTGGGGTTCGGCAACCTCGACCACTACATCTTGCGGTGCCTGATTCACTCCGGGCAGCTGCACACCCGGATCAACGCACTCTAAATCGTGAAGAACCCGTAAAGCGGAAATCAATTCGAGGCGCTCGCGGTGCGCGGGACCGTAGACGGACGTGGTCTGGTTCTTCTTCGCCCCGGGCGGAAGCAGGCCCTCGCGGATGTAGTACTTGATGGTCGCGGTCGACGTGTCCGTGGCCGCCGCGAGCTCGCCGAGCTTCATCGTGCCGCCCTTTCGATCGGGGATGGCCGCATTGGGCAGTGGCGCTACCTTGCCGATGGTCGGACGCCATGGAACCTGTCACATAGTTAGGCTAGGCTGCCCTTCAAATGTCTGCGTCGGTCCCGTGCGCTTTGCGACGGGACCCATCCTCGAAAGGTGAGTGGTCGATGGCGAAGGGGTTTGAGGCCGTCGTACTCCGTGGCCTGGGCGCCAAGGAACATGCGGTGACCGTGATCGGGAAACGCCGGCTCGCGCCGCACTTCATCCGGGTCACGTGCCGCTCGGAAGAGCTGCTCGATCCGAAGGGGGAAGCGCCGGCGAACTGGCTGCGCCTCTGGTTCCCCGACCCCGACGGCGGCCCGAAGGAGTTCCAGCGCGGCTACACGCTCGTCGATCCCGATCCGGCGACCGGCGAGTTCTCCATCGATTTCGTCATACACGAGCCCGCCGGGCCCGCCTCGCACTGGGCGGTGAACTGCGAGGAAGGCGACCGGATCGTCGCCATGCGCTACGGCGAGCAACCCTTCGCCCTGCCCGAGCCGCCCCCGGCGGGGTACCTGCTGCTCGGGGACCTCGCCGGCTATCCGGCGATCCGCGCCCTGGTCGCCGCCATCCCCGAGGACAGCCCCGTGGTCGTCTACCTGGAGCGGCACAGCCCCGACGACGACCACATCGCCCTGCCCGAGGGCCCGAACATCACCGCGTCCTGGGTCGACGAGCTTCCCGACGGGCAGGCGCTGGTCCAGGCGATCAGCGACGGGGACTGGGCCGGCTGGTACGCCTGGGTGACCGCGGAAACCGCGTCGACCCGGCACGCGAAGACACTGCTGCAGAAGAAATTCGGACTCAACCGAGCGACCTTGCACGCGCATGCCTACTGGGTCCGCGGACGCCAGATGGGCAAGACGCAGACCATCGATTCGGCGGGTCCGGAGGCAACCGAGGCGAAGGGCGCGTCGGCTGCGCCTGCCGCCGCCGACGCGGACGCCGCCTCCGATGTCAACGTCATGGCGGCTGCCTCCGCTGCCTCCGGCGCCTCGGCCACCGCCGGCACCACCGGCGCTTCGTCCAGCGCCTCCACGTCCGCAAGTGCCGGCGCCGTCGGCTCCACCGACGCTCCCGAACCCCGGCAAACCCCCGGCGCCGACGCCGGCAAGGGGGGTGTGCTCCGGCCGCTCAAGCGTCCGCTCATCGCCGCAGGCATCGTCGAGGGAGCGCTGTCCCTGCTGCAGCTGATCCCCTTCATCCTGTTCGCGGAACTGGCCCGGCTGTTCGTCGAAGGGGCACCTGCGGAGGCTTTCGCCAAACCGGCGATCTGGGCGGTGGTCGCGATGGCCGTCTCGGCGGCGGGGACGACGCTGCTGGTGCTGTGGCTTCACTTCCTGGACGCCAACTTCGCCACGGCGCTGCGGCATCGCCTCTTGGCGAAATTCTCCCGGCTGCCGTTGGGCTGGTTCATGCGCGGCCGGGCGGCCGACGTCAAAAAGATTGCCGGCGATGACGTCAGGGCACTGCATTACCTGGTCACCCACGCGGTGCCCGACATCGTCGGCGCCGTCGTCGCGGCGCTGGGCAGCCTGATCTACCTGTTCGCCGTCCAATGGCGATTGGGCCTGGTACTGCTGCTGCCGATCGTCGCCTATATCTACGTCATCAAGGGAATCCAGCGTCGCGACAAGGACAAGGTGCTGCAGAACCAGCGGTACGAGGTGCTGGCGGCGGGCCAGACCCAGGCCTTCATCGGCTCGCGCGGGACCTCCGCGGTCTTCGGGCCGAAAGCGGTCGTCGACCTCGAGGGCACGCTGCGGGAATCCGGTGATTTCATGGCCGATTGGCAGCAAGACACCGGCCCCCGCAAGATCATCGCGGTGATGACGAACCGCCCCACCACGGTGCTGGGCGTGCTTCTAGTGGCGGGATTCGCGATGGTCGTGGCGGGCTGGATGCCGGCGACGGATCTGATCCCCTTCCTCATCCTGGGCACGTCCTTCGGCGGCCGGCTGCTGAACCTCGGGTTGGGCGTGGCCAGTTTGTCGGGCGGACTTGACGCCAAAGCCAGCGTCGAGCTTTTACTGGCGACGCCGGAGCTCGCGCCCCCGGTGGATCGTCCCGCGCCCCCGGGCCACGTGCGTTTCGACCACGTCGATTTCACCTACGGCGGCGGCCGGAAGGTCATCGACGATCTTTCCCTCACGCTGGAGCCCGGCAGCGTCACCGCGCTGGTGGGCCCCTCGGGGGCGGGCAAGTCGACGGTGGCGGCGTTGCTGGCCCGGCTGTGGGACGTCACCGGCGGTTCCGTGAGCATCGACGGGGTCGACGTGCGCGATCTCACCCAGGAGCAGCTGTATTCCTCGGTGTCGGTGCTGTTGCAGGATGCCCAGCTGGTGCATGCGAGCATCCGCGACAACATCGCGCTGAACCGTCCCGAGGCGACCGACGCCCAGATCCGCGAGGCTGCGGAGGCCGCGGACGTGCACCGGGTCATCGAAGCGCTTCCCGACGGCTACGACACCGTGGTCGAACCGAACCGTCTTTCCGGCGGCGAACGCCAGAGGGTGGCCATCGCCCGCGCGCTGCTGGCGAACACCCCGATCGTCGTGTTGGACGAGGCCACTGCCGCGGCCGACCCGGACTCCGAGGCCGCGATCCACCGTGGGCTCGAACGCCTGCTGGCGGGCAAGACGGTGCTGATGATCGCGCACCGGCTGCACACGATCAAGAATGCCTCGCGGATCCTCGTCCTGGACGAGGGGAAAGTGGTGGAAGAGGGCACGCATTCCCGGCTCGTCGCGGCGGGTGGGGCTTATCGGCGGATGTGGGATGCGCATTGCGGCGCACCCGTGTCCGTCGCCGTTGAATCGGAGGAGAACTGATGTTGCGGGATCTGCACTTCGTCGTCGGGGGAGGTCGTCCCCTGTGGTCCTTCTTCGGCGCGGTTGCCGTGTCGGCACTGCTCCAGGTGGCGGCCGTCGTTACCCTCTACCCGCTGTTGGGCGCGCTGTTCTCGGCGGAACCCGGGGCGGCGTTGCCGTGGCTGGCGCTGTTGCTGCTGTTCGTGGCCTGCAGTTGGGGTGTCGACATCTTCGCCGCCCACAGGGGGCTCGATCTGGGCATCGCCGTCATGCGCGAGATCCACAGCAACGCCCCGGGTGCCGTGCTTTCGTGGCCGGATGCTCGGCTGACTTCCGAAAAGGAAGGTGCCATCCGCGATTTGGTCACCAAGGCCAGCACGGTCACCTCGGCGGTGATCCTGCTGATCGGGCCCGTGATCACCTCGATTGTGTTCATCTTCGGGTTGGGCATCGGGCTGCTGCTCGTCTCTCCCGCGCTTGGCGCGGTGACGTTCCTCGGCGGCATCGCTTGCCTGGGGTCGCTGTGGGCGTCGGCGAAGCTGGAGGACAGGTCCACGGCGGAGTTTGCGGCGGCCAATGCCGGTCTCGATGACAGGCTTTTCGAGTTCGCGCTCGTGCAGCCGACCTTGCGCACCGCGCGCCGGGTGGACGCGAGCACCCGATTGGTTGACCGGGCCATCGCCGAGGCGCGGCGGAAGACCCGCAGGGTCCTGCTTTGGCAGATCCCCGGGCAGCAGGTGTTCACGGTCGTGGTTCAGCTGGTGCTGTTGGCGTTTGGGTTCACGGTGTGGTGGTCCTACGACCGTTCGGCGTTGACCGGAGCCGCGGCTGCCGCGTCGATTGTGGTGTTGCTCCGGGTCGTCGAGCAGGCCAACGTTCAGGCGGGATCGGTGGGGGCCGTCGTCGAGCTGCGGCGCTCCCTGTCCGAAGTGCGCGAGCTGATGGAAGTCGAGCGGGTCCGCGCCGGCGGCCCGGGCGAGGGCCTCGCCACGGTGGAGGTCCGGGGCGTCGATGTCACGTTCCCCGACGGCACGACGGGGCTCGACGGCATCGACGTGGACTTCGCGCCGGGCACGATCACGGCCGTCGTCGGCCCGTCCGGCAGCGGCAAGTCGACGCTGGTGTCGCTGCTGGCCGGGCTGACGGTTCCCGGCGTGGGCACGGTCGACGTTGACGGGAAACCGGCTTCCCCCGGTGACCTGCGCGGCCGCGCCGCGATGGTGTTCCAGCGCACCGTCCTGCACACGGGGTCGATTCGCAACAGCCTGCTCGCCGTGAACCCGGATCTGACGCAGCCGGAATTGGATGCGATCGCCGTCAATTGCGGCCTGGCCGAGGCGATCGAGCGCTTGCCCGATGGCTGGGACACTCCCGTCGGCGAGCTGGGCAATCGGCTGTCCGGGGGCGAGCGGCAGCGGCTGGGCCTGGCCCGCGCCCTCGCCAAGCCGGCATCGATCCTGCTTGTCGACGAAGGCACCTCGGCCCTGGACGGGCGCAATGAGCGGACGGTGACCGATGCCCTGTCTGGGCTGCGCGGCTCGTACACGACCGTGGTCGTCGCCCACCGCCCCGCGATGGTGGAGATCGCCGATCGCGTCATCGTCATGGAATCGGGGCGGGTGGTGGAAGCTGGCCCCATCGATGAGTTGGAGAAGGCCGATGGGCCCTTCGCCCGCATCGCGGAGCAGTGGCGGGAAGCGGCGACGTGGGGGATCGGCGAGGCGCAGAGCGTCAGCGGATAGCGGTCCCGGGCCCCGCCGGTGGCGGTCCAGGGCGCCGGCATGAGCCGGCGGGTGGTGGGCCGGGCCCCGGGGCCGGTGGCCGACCCGGGTGTCGGCCGTTTGCGTGGCGACGGGACGTCGTAAAGCGTCGGGGATGGCACGCCCCCGCATGGCCTGTGCGCGTCGACGATTGCCACCGTCAGCTTCGGCGTACTTGGGCATCGTGCGCGGGAACCGGCGGGCGCACGCGGGCAACATGATCAGCTCGTACGTCGACAAGTTGATCGGATTCGGGTTCGCCGCGCCGAGAAACACCTCCGCCCTCAGTTGCGCGGCAAACGGCGAAGCCGCGATCGGCCCTGATGCCAGTTGCTTCGATCCCAAAGCTGGATGGGCTCGTTGCGCGCCGGGTACCGGAGCGCCGGGTCGACGACTTCGTCGACGTCGTCGAACTCGGCGGCCGACTCGATCATCTCGGCGAAAACGAAGCCCGCCAGATCCGGGGCCAGGCGCAGGTCTTCGGAATCGCCGTCGGACGAAGATCCCGAACTCGGCGAAACGGTCGGCAGCCTCGGAGAGGACCAGATACTCCTCGGGCCACGGCGCGAGTCTCCTCGGCGCTCTCACGTCCCGACTGCGCAACCGCCGCTGAACGCGATCAATGAGGGCCACTCGGGTATGGTGCGCCGATGAACGGGGGAGGTGCGGGGGCACATCCAAGTTTCAGTGAAGGAGTAATCGGCCATGAGCTTCAACGTGTACCTTTCCGGCGAGATCCACACCGATTGACGTGAGGAAATCCAGCGCGGCGCCGAGGCCGCCGGACTGGACGTGGTCTTCACGGCGCCGGTCACCGATCACGACGCCAGCGATGCCGCCGGCGACCACTTGGGAGAGGCGCCCGCCGGGTTCTGGCGCGACCACCAGTCGTCGAAGGTCAACTCCATCCGGACCCGCACGTTGATCGAGAAGGCCGACATGGTCGTCGTGCGCTTCGGCGACCAGTACAAGCAGTGGAACGCCGCCTTCGACGCCGGCTACTGCGCGGCCCTGGACAAGCCGTACGTCACGCTTCACGGCGAGGACATCGTCCACCCGCTCAAGGAAGTCGACGCCGCCGCCCAGGCGTGGTGCACGACCACCGACCAGGTCGTGGAGATCCTGCGCTACGTGCTCGAGGCGTAACGCCACCGTCGGGGAGTCGCACGCACCGGCCGGTGGAGGTGGAGCTACCCGCGCTCCCAGAGCTGAATCGGCTCGTGGCGCTCCGGATACCGCAGAACCGGGTCCACCAGCTCATCCACCTCCGAGAATTCGAGGAACCCCATCGAGTCGTCGTCACGCACGATCAGCGGACGCGCGAAGAGTTCGCGGAGCGCCGCGGCCTGCTCCTGCCCCAGGTAGGGCTCGTGCGACTGGAGCCAGGCTTCCGCGTTACGACGGGGCTCGCCCTCACCCAGGTAATCGTCGTCGTAGAACTCGGCGGAAGCGACGACTATCTCCGCGAAAATGAACCCGGCGAGATCCGGCGCGAGACGCTCATCCTCCTGCTCATCGTTCTGCAGCAGAACCACGGGGACCGGACCCGCGCCGGCGGCCCCGGTGCGGAAGCAATAGAGGTTGCCGCCGGGCTCCATCCCGAAGGGCAACAGGCCCTCGGCGGGATCGATGTTCCGGAAATCGTCCGGCTCCGCAAACATCTCCAATCGGCGGGCGATGTCCTTGGCCCCGAGCAGCTCGAAGTTCGTGCTGAAGTGCAGCAGCGGGACTTCGTCGCCGGTGGGGGACATGTCCACCATGCCGTCGTCGGCGAGCGTCAAGTACTCCTCGGGCCATGTGAGCCCATGTGCGGCCGAGATCTCGCGCAATTCCGCCGAGGTGGTCATGGCACCGTTCCTTCGTTCAAGTGGTCTTGACCCAGAATCTAGCAAGATGGGGGCAGGATGTCCCGGCATCGGAGGCTGGGCCACGGGCCGACGCACGCGCGCAGAAGAGCGCGCACCGTTGAGGAGGAACATGACATGGCCACGACGAAGCAGAAACTCGGCACGGCGGGAGAAGAACTCGTCGCCAAGCATGCCCGTTGCCCGGGGTGCAAGCGCACCGACAAGTCGTTCAAACTCCTGCCCCCGAACTTCAAATGTGCCGATCTCGTCTGCGACTTTTGCGGCTACCTGGCTCAGGTGAAGTCGAAGCGGATCAAGGGGGAACTGCCGGACACCATCACCGGCACGATCCTCGGTGCCGCATGGGGCCCGCAGCGTGAACGCATGGAAGCGGGCATCTACTTCAGCCTCTACGTCGTCCTGGTCAATGAGGTCGGGCAGGCCAGCATCTACTTCCTGCCCCGCGACCTGCAAACCGCGGAAATGTTCGTCCCCCGGAAGTCTCTCGGCCCGGAGGCTCGGCGCGCCGGGTGGCAGGGCTTTATGATCGACATGGACAAGGCCTTGGCCGACGTCGTCCGCATCTCCGACGGCGACGTCGAGGAGTTCGTTCTCCGCGCATGACCCGGGAGTGCGGAGTACACATATTCGTAGATCAGGGGCGTCTGATCCTTGGGGAAGCCAGCCTGCGGTGCGGCTCACCGCTCGTTGACGGCAGTCGGGACGTGCCGTGCGAGAAAGGCCAGCTGTTCGGCGACGTTGTGCTCGAAGGCATCGCCGACGTAGATGTCGAAGTGCCCGCCGGGCTGCATTCGCACTTCGCCCTTTGGGGCCTTCCGCACATGCCGCAGGGTGGGGCCCGGCGGGGCCAGCGTGTCGTTCTCGCAGACCGCGAAGTGCGCCGGGGACTGGATCTTGCGGGCGTGTCGTCCCGGGAAATAGCGCAGAATATCCAACCCGAATCGTGCCGTGATGTCCGAGCGGATGTCATCTCCGGCGGGCACAATTGCTTCGATGCCCGCCACGCAGTCGGGCGCCGTCATCAGGGCGGTCGACCCCGGGTCCCCGTAAGCGGGAACCATCACAGGTTCCTTGCTGCGCCACGCGGCGAGCAGATCGCGCACGGCCAGTAGGCCGATCTTGACCGTGGTCGCAGGCGGCAGCGCCAACGTCGAGGCCAATCCATCGGTGAATGGGCACTGCGCGATGACCGCGGCAAGCCTGGGGTCCCGCGCCGCGGTCCGAACCACGTGGCCGCCACCAAAGGACGTGCCCCAGATGACCACACGGTCAGGGTCGACCCCGTCGAGGCCCCGCGCATGGGTGATCGCGGAGTTCCAGTCCTCGAGCTGACGCCGCACCGACAGGAGCTGACGGGGCTCCCCGGCGCTCGCACCGAAGTGCCTGTAGTCGAACACCAGGCAGCGGTAGCCGGCGGCGCTGAAACGCTCGGCGAAGGCATCGAGGCGCATCTGGCGTACCCCGCCGAGACCGTGGGCCATCACGATGATCGGCCCCGGGGCAGGGGCGTCGTCGGGGACGTACAGCCACGCGGCGCAGGATCCATCTCCAGAGGGGAAGGTCACGTCAGATCTAGTCATGGCGTTAACCCCAGGGGGGGTGTCCCTATGTGGATTGTCAACAGTCAGGCGGGACTTTCACGTACATTGTATGGGGGTGTAGCCATGACTAATCGCCGGGCCGCATCGTGCGGGCCGGCGGTGATCAGCGCAGCGGCCTACGCAGCCGTGGCGATGGTTCTAGCAGGGATTTCTCGGAAGAACTCACGCCGAGTCAACAGGGCATAGATGACGTTGCAGCGGCTCCGGGCAAGCCACATCACCGCGGCATTGTGCTTCTGTCCTTCAGCCCGTTTACGCGGGTAGTAGTCGCGCGATGCGGGATGGCAGTTCGACGCGATCCACGCCGATCGAAACATCGCGTTTTCAACTGTTTATTGCCGGCCCTGGTGGGAAACTCGCCGCGGATCGACGTACCCGACTGCCGGGTGGTCGGCGCGATGCCGGCGTAAGCGGCCAAGTGCGCGGCGTCGGCGAAGTCCTGGCAATCGCCGATGGACAACAAGATGTTAGAGGCGGTCTTGATGCCTACGCCGGGCATCGACATCAAGACCTGGGCAAGAGGGAACGATTCGAGCATCTCCGAGCCATGTCCGGCGATCGTGTCGCGCTGTGCTTGAAGCGCTTCGATGTTCGCCGCCAGCTGGGGAATGACCAATTCTGCTGCCGCAGTGCCGGGTACCGTGACAGTTTGCTCGGCAAGGGCGGCGAAAATTGCGAGGGCAACAGGGTCCTTCTTGGCGCGGTTGCGCATCCACTTCAGGACCCGGCCTCGACCTGCGGCGGCCAGTTTTGTCGGACCTTCGTAGTGGATTAGCGAGTCCAGCACCAGCGTGCGCGAGAGAATCTCGCCTGCAAAGACGCGCTCGAGTGCGGGGTGAATCTGTGTGAGCACGCTGCGAAGGCGGTTTTTCGTTCGGGTGGCGTCTTAGGCGATGTCGTCGTGGAATCCGGCGAGCATCTTCAGCGCTACTAGTGTCTCGTCGTCGCGGTCGACTGCCCGCAGTGTGTGCGGCATGGTGCGGGCGGTGTCGGCGATGATGAATGCATCCCGGCGGCGGTTTTTGATCGTCCAGGGTAGAAATCGGCTGCTTGTCGCATGGCTAGGTCGGGGAGGTCTCCGACCGTGCAACCGCAGTCGCGGGCCACGGCGATGGGCAGGGCGCCGATCGTGTTGGGTTGATTGACGACCATGAGAACGCTGCCGTGGGCTTGCATGGACGCGAAGATTTCGCGCCGTGCGGCTTCGTCTTGGGGCAGTGGTTTGTCGTAAATTCTCTCGCCGGTGTTGGTCAGCGCGCAGGCATGGTGGCCGGTTTTGCCGACGTCGAGGCCGATGATGATTTCGGGTGTTCTGGACGGTTCCATGGTGGTGTCCTTCTGTTGCGGCTGGTCGCCGGTGTCTTGGACATCCGTTGCAGGCACCCACGTTACGACGAGACCTCTGTTTGGTCCGTGTCCCTATTAGCTGTCAGCGGTTATCCCCGGTGCCCGGTGGCAACACCCCCGGATTATGGAAATGTTCACGCAGATAAGCCATGCCGGGCCCGGTGACCGCGCCCCGTGAGGGGGCACCATCACGGTAACGGGGGGGGCGGGGGTAAGGTCAGTAAATTGAGCCTGGCGTAAGTCGATAAGCATTGCCTAACCTAATACTGTTTCAGGTGGTGTTCCCGATTGGGAATCGGCAACGGAAGCGAGGCGGCGACGATGAACGGAAAACGTGGATCGACCGGAGAACCCCTCTCCGGAGGGGAAGCCGGGAACGCGGGCCCAGACGGGACGGGTGACGGGCGGTTGGTGCACGTCGCACCGGTCGCAGCGGGTGGCCGACCATCCACCCGCGACATGCTCGTCGCCGCCGCGATCGGCGTCGCGGGGTCTCTCATCGTCGTGCCCCTGACTTACCTGCAGGTGTTCGCTGGCATCGCCCACGTTTATCTCGTCGCGGCGACGCTCGGGTTGTGGTTCCTGCCGTGCGTTGTTCCCCTCATCGTCGTCCGCAAGCCTGGCGCGAGCCTTATCGCGTGCCTTGCCATGGGCGTCGTGTCCGCAGCGACCACCCCGTTCGGCGTCGCCGCAATCGGGGCGCTGATTATGGAAGGATTACTCATCGAGCTTCCGTTCATGATCACCCTGTACCGGCGGTGGACGCGTCCCCAGTTCGTAGCATCGGCGATATTGTTCTCCGCGCTGATGGGAACGATGGCCCCGCGCGCAGTCGGCGTCGACTCGCCGACCACGCCCATGACCCTGATCAGCTTCGCCGTAGCCTTGGCATCGAGCCTGGTGTTTTTGGTCCTGGGCTTTGCCGTCGCAAAGGGGCTTCGCAGCCGCGGGGTCACCCGGTGACCGGCGGAGCACCCGCGTGTGCCGGTGCGACACGCGGGACGGCCCCGGCCCGGTTACGGGTTAGTGGTGCGGGCGTGCGGCACGCCGATGGGCGATGGGCACCCGACATGGTGGATCTCTCCTTCGATTTCGGCACGATTAACGCCATCACGGGACCCGTGGGATGCGGAAAGACGAGCCTGGCCCACCTTATCGCTGGACTGATCCCCTCGCACATCCCCATCGACTATGCCGGATTCGTGCACATCGTCGATGCCGACGGCACCGAACGCCCCGTGGACGGGGACCGGGTCACCTTCGTCGGGCAAGATCCGGCGACGCAGGTGCTCACGCTCCGAGTCGTCGATGACGTGTCCATGGCCCTCGAGTTTTCCCTCGTGGAAGCCGGCATCGTCGCCAAGCGATCAGCCGAGGCCCTATCGGAGCTCGGGCTGTCAGAGCTCGCGGAGAAGGATCCGTGGGCTTTGTCGGGCGGGCAACGCCAGCGGATGGCCATCGCCGGTGCGGTGGCCAGGGCGCCGGAGGTCATGATCTTCGACGAGCCCGCGGCCCACGTCGACGAGGACGGTCGCCGGGCGCTGTTCGCCGCCATCCGTGATTTGCGGGCCCCGGGGCGCGTCATCCTGCTCATCGAGCACGACCTCCGCCCGTTCGACGGGTGGGTCGACACGGTGACGATTCTCGATGCGGACGGGAGCGTCGCCGCCCACGGAGCGCCGGATGGCATCGCGGTGAAGGGCATTGCGACGTCTGCCGCGACCGCCGGAACGCCGGACGCCAGTACGCCGGGCACGGGGGCGCCGGACCGTCCCGATCCGGAATCAGAGGCGGATGCCGTTCCACTGCTGGCCTTGACCGGAACCCACGTGGCCCGAGGCGGGGAGAGGATCCTGAACGGGGCCGATCTGACACTGGAACGGGGCGAGATCCATGCCCTGGTCGGCACCAACGGAGCTGGTAAGTCCACCTTGCTGGCGGTGCTGTCGGGCCAGATGAAGGCGGGAGCGGACATCCGGATCGACGGCGAGCCAGCCCGGCGCGCTCCCGACGCCTTCGCGTCGTGGGCGTTCCAGAACCCCGAGCACCAGTTCACCCGTGCGACCGTCGCCGCGGAAATCGACTCCGCGCTGGCCGGCACGGACCCGCACGGGCCACTCGGCACCGATGAGCTGCGGAAACTGCGGGAAGCCCTGTGCCCCCGGGCACTTGACCCCGTCTCGCCGTTCGTCCTGTCGGGCGGACAGAAAAGACGGTTGGGCATCTTCCTGGCGGTGGCGGCCAATCGCCGTTTGCTGCTTCTCGACGAGCCGTTGGCGCACCTGGATTCGCCGAGCTCGCGCATCGTGCTGGATGCGCTGGCGGAATACGCCGGGGCCGGCGGAACCGTTGTGTTCACGTGCCACGACCGCCGTGTCGCGCGAACGTGGGCGGATCGGGCGAGCATCGTCGCCGAAGGGAAGGTCGCCTGGTCCGGTCCCGCGGCCGCCGTGCCGGCTGCCCCGGAGTCGTCCCGGCGGGATCGCGCACTGCCCGCCGCCGGCGCACGGACGTCCGGGGACGAAAGCCCCTGGACCAGTGGATCCGCCGCTCGAAGGCGCGCGGGGTTGAACGCCATCACGATCGTCGCGGCGGTGATGCTCGTCCTCGTCGCCGGGCTGCTCTCCGGCGGAGACGCCGTTCTCGCGCTGACGGGGGGCGCGTTCCTCGCACTCGCTGCGATCGCGGAACGCGACGTTCGGGCGACGGCGGGGAAGGTCCTTCTCGTCCTGTTAATCGGGGTGTTCTTCGGCCTGCTCGGGTGGCGCTCCGAGTTCTACGGCGGTGGGGATCCGGCGGAGGCCGTCCGCCACGGCATCCATCACGGACTCCTGCTGACGGCCGTGTTCGCGGGGACGGTCCTGGTCTCCGCGTG
Source organism: Corynebacterium sp. MSK044 (assembly GCF_030232825.1). Taxonomy (NCBI): domain Bacteria; kingdom Bacillati; phylum Actinomycetota; class Actinomycetes; order Mycobacteriales; family Corynebacteriaceae; genus Corynebacterium; species Corynebacterium sp. MSK044. Next base: position 44,797 of record NZ_JASPJJ010000012.1, on the reverse strand, counting down.
CATGCGCGTCGAGGAGCTTTTCGACGCCATGGTGCAACGCTTCCGGGTGCCCTACACATGGTGCACCATAGCGATTTCCGGGGTGAGCATCGCGGCGTTCCTGCGCAGCGAAATCCCCCATCTGACATGGGCGATTAGATTGCGCTCGATGCGACCGGAGCAGTCTTTCCGCTCCGGTTTCATTCGCGCGACGACGCCCGCGCGCATCGCCTTTCCCTTGTTCGTTAGCGCCGTGCGCTGCGCCGAAAAGCTGTCCCTGACCCTGGCGATGCGCAACTTCGGCCGCCATCCGCGGCGCACCTTCCGCACCAATCACCCCTGGCGAGTGCGTGACGGGTTCGCGGCCGCAGCGTCCGCCGCGGCCTTCGTCGCCGCCCTGGTGTCCGCAGTGACTTGACGGGCACCCGGAACCGGCGGGTCCGAGCTTGTGCGGAGACGCGCCCCACCCAGTTGCTTCACCCTTTCAACCCTTCAGACACATCCTCCGGGCCACGCCATGCGGGCCCGGTCCGCCCGGCACCGGCATGGCGCCGACAACCGAAAGAGGTACCAATGAACACGATCCGGACCATCAGCGACGTGCTTCGGGACAAGGCCGATGAGACGAAAAAGGGGATCACCTTCGTCAAGAATCGGCGGGACGTCTTCGTCCCGTATGGCCAGGTCCATGCGGAGGCGGTGGCGGCTGCGACTCGGTTGGCCGAAGCCGGCATCGGCCCCGGCGATCGCGTGATCTTCCAAGTTTCGGAGAACCGCGGGCTCATCCGGGCGTTCTGGGGCTGCGTCTTCGCCGGCGCAGTTCCGGCGCTTGCGCCGCCGGTGTCAGGCCCGGTTGACGTCTACAGGGTGCGGACGCTCTCGGACATGATGTCCGGGGCCCCGATTCTGGTCGACGAACGCAGTCACACGCTGCTCACCGGCGCAAACGGTGCCGTGGTCGTGGGCGAGGACCGGCTGCTCGACGTGTCCATCGTCAATGACGCTGCCGTGGAACCGGGTGCGGCGATGCCGGGTGATGCTGAATCGGACTTCTCTCAGGCGGGGGAGGTGGATTCCGGGGATGGCGCCGGGATGGTCCCCGCGTTCCCGGTGCGAGGTGGGACGGCCGGCGAAGCCCTCATCCAGTTTTCGTCCGGCTCCACGGGATCGCCAAAGGGCGTCATCGTAACCAACGAGTCCGTGCTGAACGGTCTGCGCGCGACGATCCCACGCCACGCGCACCGGTACGAGAACAAGATGCTCACGTGGCTGCCTTTGACCCACAACCTTTCGCTGATCGGCTTCCACGTCTACGCCCTTTTTCGTGGGTACGACCAGGTGTTGCTGCCGGTTTCCGAGGTGGTCGCCGATCCCCCGAGGTGGTTCGAGGCCGTGACCAGGCACCGGCCGAGACAACCGTCGTCCGGGCGACTGGCCCGGGTTCCTACAAAATGACCGCGGCGATTGCTGCCGCCACCGTTGTGGCGGTCGCGGGGAAGCCGGTCGCGCCGGGGTGCCGGGATCTCGTCGGCCACCCCCGGCTCCTCGAACCGGTCCTCGCCTTCGCCCGCGATGCGGGCATCCATATCGAGGTGCCACATGACAACCCGACCACGGGGCCGCTGCCGACAGCGGCCCACTGTGATACCAAAGAAAAGGGGAAACGATGACGGATCAAGCTGAACGAGGTGCGGCGATCGTCGTCCGCGACCTCACGAAGAGCTACCCGATTGCGGGCAAAGCGGGCACCCCGCCCGAAGGCGGGGCAGGTGCCCCGCCGGACGGCGGGCGCAAGGGAAAGCGCGGTGCCCGGATGCGCAAGCATGTGCTCGACGGCGTGAGTTTCACCGTGCCCACCGGGGCGATCGTGTCGTTCCTCGGCCACAACGGTGCAGGCAAGACCACCCTCATCCGAATCCTGTCGACGCTCATCACCGCCGACTCCGGCGAGGTGAGCATCTTCTCGCGCGACGTGAAAGAGGACCCGGCGGGCGTGCGCGCTGACATTGCCACCACCGGCCAATTCGCGGCGATCGACGAGAACCTCACCGGCCGGGAGAACCTGGAGTTCTTCGGGCGGCTGCGCGGACTCGACCGCGCCGCCGCGGCCGCCCGCGCGACGGAACTGCTCGCGCAATTCTCGCTCGCAGACAGTGCCTCGACGCTGGCGTCGGCCTATTCGGGTGGCATGCGGCGCCGCCTCGACATCGCCGCGTCGCTGTGCGTCGTGCCCAGGCTGCTGTTCCTCGACGAACCCACGACGGGGCTGGACCCGGTCAGCCGCGAAGAGCTGTGGGGCTTCATCCGGCAACTGCGGGACGACGGAATGACCCTGGTGCTGACCACCCAGTACCTGGAAGAGGCGGAGGCGCTGGCAGACCACGTCCATCTGCTCAAGGATCGCCGCATCGTCGCCAGCGGAACGCCGGAGGAATTGCGCCGCGCCTTCGGGTCGCACGTGCTCCGCGTGTCCTTCGCCACCGCCGCCGAGGCGGAGGCGTTCGCCCGCTGCCTCGGGGGAACGTGCCTGGACGGCGCCCGCGTCGCGGGGAAGTCGGTGTCCCTCGACGTCGACCCCGGGCCGCGGGTCCTCGAGGCGGTGGCGCAGGCGATGGAGGCCTCGGAAGCGTTGCCGGATTCGCTGAGCGTGTCGCCGCCCACCCTCAACGAGGTGTTCATATCGATGAACGCAGGGGGTGCGGCGCGATGAGTGCGACGTCGGTCGCGGCGTTTCTCCGTCGGGATCTGCTGCTGTTGCGACGCAACACCGCGTCGCTGATCTCCATGTTCGTGGTTCCGCCCCTCTTCCTGCTGTGCCTGTACGCGGTGTTCGGGTACTCGGCGGAGCAATCCGGCTTCGGGTACCTGCGTTTCGTGCTCGGCGGCTGCCTGTTCCAGGCGGCGATGTTCACCGCCGCGGCGTCGGCGATGGCGGTGGGACAGGACGTCGAATCCGGGCTCGTTGACCGCGTGCGCGTGTTGCCCGGGGCCACAGGCGGCTATGTCGCCGGCAGGCTCGTCACCGATGTGCTGCGGATGTCCGCGTCGATCGCGGCGCTGCTGGTCGTCGCGTGGGCCTGCGGCCTCGACATGGCTGTCGGTGACGTCGCGTGGACTGTCCTGTGGTCGCTGCTCGCCGCGGCGGTCCTGTCCCTGGTCACGGACGGGGTGATCCTGATGGTGCCCGCCCCGGTGTCGACGGCCTCATCGATCCAGGCGCTGGAAATGCTGCTGCTCATGTTCTCCACCGCGTTCATTCCGGCGACCGCTTTGGACGGCTCCCTTCGCGACGTCGTGCGCCACATGCCTTTTTCGCCGGTGATCGAGGTGATTAGGGCGGCGTCCCCGGACGCCTTCCCGGATCGCGCCGGGGAAGAGGCCGCCCTGTGGCTCGGTGTCGCGGCGGTCGCCGGAATCGTCCTGTTCATCCGCCGGTTCACCTCGAGGAGCGAATCATGATTGGCGCCATCTTCGTGCATCTGCGGCGCATCGCCCACATTTGGCTGCGGCGCCCCGACTTCTGGTTCATGACGTTGATTGCTCCGCTCGTGTACCTGTTCATCGTCAACCGCATGTTCGGTGGCCTGGTCAGGCAGCTCACCGGAGAGTTCGAACTCCGGAACGCGGTCATCCTGGTCGTGACGGCGTGGGCGTTCATCCTGGCCATCACGGGATCATCCACCGTGTTCGTTGAACGCAGCAATGGCTTCCACGAGCGGTTGATCACCATGCCGGCGCCGTACGCGGCCGTGCCGGCCGCACGGATCATTGCCGAGTTCATCCGGATCATGGCGATGACGGCCGTCGTCGCGGCGGTGGCCGCCTTGCTTTCCGACGGCCCACCGGAAGTGTCCTGGTGGTGGAGGATCGCGGTGACCGGCGCGATGGTTGCCGCGGCGGCCGCATGCACCGGCACGTACATCGCGTTCTCCATCACCAGCCCCCAGGGTTCCGTGGCCCTCATCCCGTTAATCATCGTTGCGATGTTCGTCAACACGGTGCTCATGCCCGCCGACCACTTCCGTCCCCTCCTGCGCGGAATCGCCGGGCACACCCCCGTATCCGCGGCCGGCGAGGCCGTCAACGGCACCGGGGCTGCGGGTCTGGTGGTCTGCGCGGCCTGGTTCTTAGGCATCGCCGTGCTCGCGGCGTGGGGCATCGCCGTGAAAACGAGGCCGGGGGAGTCTGCATGACGGCCCGCGAATCCGAGCATCTAACCCGAAACCGCCGCGTGGACGCGGCCCACACACCCGGAGACAGAACCAGATGAAGTCGATCGCCCAGATCGTCCAGAACAACCGCAGGCTCCTCGCGGCCTACGAGGACAAGGTCCAGCCGAGGTTCCTAAGCCGCTATGCGCGCGAACCGATGGACGCCGCCGCCGTGTACCGGAAGCTCCGTGCGCTGGATCCCGGGCCGGATGCGCCGGCCCGGGTCCTCGACCTCGGTTGCGGAACCGGGTGGCTCGCCCGCACGCTCGCCGCTGAGTCTCGCTATCGCAGGGCGAACATCGTCGGCTACGACCTGTCGCCCAATGCGATCCGCATCGCCCGCGAACGCGCCGCCGCCGACGGGCTTGGGGCCCGGACGGAATTCCACGTTGCCGACATCCTCACGCCGCTCGCGGGAGAGCCCGGCGGGGCCTGTGAAATCTGGGTGTGTGGCGCGCTCCACCAAATGAAGGATGCGGGAGCCGCGCTCGGCAGGGTCTCCGGGCTGCTCGCCGACGGCGGCATCGCTTACGTGCAGACGTTCGTCGAGGATCCCGACGTGAACGAGCGGGTCGACATGGCCGTCATGGCAAAGATGGGCCACCGGGTGTTCCGGGGCAGCGAGCTCGAGGACCTCGCCGAAGCCAACGGGCTGAAGCTGGACGGAGCCTCACGCGCCGGCATGGTGTATTTCTGCACTCTCGCGAAGAAAAGCGCGATCGGGGAGGCGGGGAAGTGAGCGCCGTGGACGGGACCGTAGGCCCGTGGTCGCTGCTCGCCCCGATTCGGACCCGGATGCGTGCGGTGGTCGCGTTATCCGTCCTGTCGTCGGTGGCTACCGTCGCTTCGCTGGTCGGCATCATCGACATCGCGATGACGTACCCGGAGGCCCCGGTGCATCGGACGTGGTTGGCCGTGGTTGTCATCGTCGTCGCCGCGACGGTGCGCATGGCTGCGGACGGCGCTGCCGGCATTCTTTCGCACCGGGCGGATAACGACCTGCAGCTCCACCTCCGGCGCCGGTTGGTTGCCCATATCCGGAAGCTGCCGCTGGGTTGGCTGGACGCCCGGCGCTCGTCGGGGATCATCGGGTCGGTTGAGAAGGACGTCGCGGCCGTCCACCAGCTCATGGGCCACACCGTCGGCGAGACCGTGGTGGCGGTGCTGGTTCCCCTGCTTTCCCTCATCGCGCTCGTCGCGGTCGATTGGCGGATCGCGGCGGTGGCGGTCGTCCCGGTGCTGGTCACCTTCGCCCTGATGGGCGTGATGATTTCGCGCGGAGCCGGTCTTCAGCGCGACTACGAGCGAGCCTCTGAAAAAGTGACGGCTGCGGTCATCGAGTTGGTGCGCGGCATCCCGGTGATGAAGTCCTTCGGACGCGCCAGCCAGGGCGCGGGCCGCTACGATGCCGCGGCGTCGTCGTTCGTCCGCGCGTGGTCCGCCTGGTCCCGGCAGTCGAACATCTATCTCGGGCTCATCGACGTGGTGACGTCCCCGATCACGGTCCTCGCAGTGGTGTGCGGCGCCGGCCTCGCTTTGAGGGACACCGCGGGCGGCAAACCGGAGGGTCTCGTCGCCGGGCTGGTTCTCGGCCTTGGACTCTCCGCGGCGATCGTGAGGGTGGCTATGAACTCCGAACCCATCATCGCGGGGATCGCCGCCCTGAAGTCCATCGCGGAGGTGCTGGGCACGCCGCCGATCGCCGAGCCCGCCGATCCGGTGCCCGCGCGCGGAGGCGCGCTCGAGGTCCGGAACCTGGTCTTCTCCTACGGCGATGGGCCGCGGGTCCTCGACGGGATGTGCGCGACGTTCGAACCAGGGACCCTCACTGCGCTGGTGGGGTCCTCCGGTTCCGGAAAGTCCACCGTCGCCCGGCTGTTGGCGCGTTTCCACGACCCCGTTGAAGGCTCGGTGCTGCTGGGCGGCGTCGATCTTCGCGACATCGCCGTGCGCGACGTGCACCGCTCGGTGTCGGTGGTGTTCCAAGATCCGCAGTTATTCACGCTACCGTTGCGGGAGAACATCCGGCTGGCCAGGAGAGACGCCACCGACGACGAAATCATGGCGGCCGCGAAGCTCGCGAACCTCGATGCGGTCATCGCGGCGCTGCCGAAGCGCCTGGATTCGGTGGTCAACGTCGACGTGACCTTTTCCGGTGGTGAGGCGCAGCGCGTAGCCATCGCGAGGTCGATTGTTACGGACGCGCCGGTGCTCATCTTCGACGAGGCAACCGCTTACGCGGATCCGGCTTCCGAGGCCCTCATCCAGTCCGCAATCGAGCGTTTGGCCCGTTCGCGGACGGTGATTGTGATCGCGCACAGGTTGAGCACGATCCGCAACGCCGACCGCATCCTCGTTCTCGATGGGGGAGCGGTCGCGGAGGCGGGTACCCACGACGAGTTGCTTGCGCGCGGTGGCCGCTACCGGGATTTGTGGCGCGCGTTCGCGCTCGACGACGAACCATCCGCCCCGCGGGGCACTGAATCAGACGATGAAAAGGCGGCAAACCGATGATTCGGGACTTGTGGTCGATGACGGATCGGCGCTCGAGAATGACGCTGGTGTGGCTCATTGCGTTGGCCACGCTTGCCGCGCTGGCCCAGGGAGCGGCGTTCGTCGCGCTGCTGCCGCTGCTGTCGGCTCTGGCCGAGGGAGATGATGCGACGGCGTGGCGTTTCACCGGCGTCATCGCCGGCCTCGCGGCCGCCCATGCGGTGTTGTCCCTCGCCGCGGGGACAGTTGGCAGGGCGAATTCCGCAGCGGTGCTGTCGTCCCTGTTGCGTTCCCTGGGCGAACGCGTGCTGACGTTGCCACTCGGGTACGTCACCAAGTCCACGGCCGGCCGCTTCTCGGAGATGGCGTCGTCGGGCATGGCGTTCGCGGCGTCCGTGCCACACGTGATCCTGCGGCCCGTCATCGCCGCTGTGGTTACGCCGACCGTCATCGCTCTCGGAATTCTGGCGATGGATTGGCGCGTCGGGTTGGTTCTCGTCGCGTCGGCGCCGGTGATCTTCTTCGCCTACCGGGCCATTGGCCGGGTCGGCGGGGAGTCGGACGAAGCGCATGCTGACGCCGTCGCTGCCGTCTCCGGCAGGCTGATCGAGTTCACCCGCGGCCAGCAGGTGATTCGCGCCGCGGGCGACGGTTCGGCGGCGGACGCGATGGTGGATGAGGCGATCCGGGCCCAACACGATGCGTTCGCGAAGGCGACGTCGACGCAGGGGGCGGCCATCGGACGGTTGGGTTCGGTCGTCCATGCGGTGTTCACGGCGGCGGTGGTCGTCGCCGTGGCGGTCGCCGCGACGGGCGGGATGGCGCCGGCGCATTTGGCGCCGATACTCATCGTGGTCGTCCAGTTCACCGAACCGATCACCACGGCGGGAGCGTTGTCCGGCGGTTTCGGCGCGGGCCGCAACACGTTGGCTGCGTTGCGTGACCTGCGGGCGATCCCCGCCCTTCCTGAACCTGCCGCACCGGAGCTGCCCGACGGGCATGACGTGGAGTTCCGCGGCGTGAGCTTCGGGTACGGGGATAAGAAGGTTCTCGACGGCGTCAGCTTCCGTGCACCTCAGGGAGCGCTGGTCGCCATAGTGGGACCTTCGGGGGCGGGCAAGACGACGGTCATGCGGCTGCTGTCGCGGTTTCATGATCCGGACTCGGGGGAGATCCTCATCGGCGGGGTGCCCTTGCCTCGGATCGGCACCGACGGCGTGAACTCGCTGGTGACCCCGGTGTTCCAGGAGACGTTCCTTTTCGACGCGTCCGTGCGGGACAACGTGGTCTTCGCCGACCCCGGATTCGGTTCCGGGCCCGGTGACGGGGACCGCTTGCGCGAGGCCGCCCGGCGTTCCGGGGTGGACCGCATCGTGGAGCTGCTGCCTTCCGGGTGGGATACCCCGGTGGGGGAGGAGGGGACGCTGCTGTCGGGAGGCGAGCGGCAGCGCGTCGCCATCGCCCGGGCGCTTCTGAAGGATTCCCCGGTGGTGCTTTTCGACGAGCCGACGTCCTCGCTGGATGCGGCCACTGAGCGGGCGATTGTCGGCACGATGGAAGCGTTGCGCGGCGATCACACTGTGATCGTCGTCGCCCATCGCCTGCACACCATCCGCGATGCCGACCTCATCGTCGTGCTTTCGGAGGACGGGACGGTCGCAGAACGGGGCACGCACGATGAATTGCTGGCGAAGGGCGGCCGCTACGCCGAGTCGTGGACCACCACGACGACGGCATCGGAGAAGCGCGGATAGCTAGTTCATCTCGCACCAGATTGGCTTAGTTCCCAGGAGCCAAAGCGCACCGCGCAGACACCCCAATGGAGGAGCAAGAGCACGAGGAGCGCCAAGGAAAGTGTGTGCCAGCCTTCGTCCCAAGCACCCAAGCACAGGGTGCCCACGGGGAAGGTAGAGCCCCACCAGCCGGGGCCGTAGGGTGCCCAGTGGAGGGCAGCTTCGTAGAAGCAGTACATGGCGTAGAGGGCACACGGTGCGCCGAGGGTGAACATGATGAGGCCGTACAGGTGGGCGTCGAAAAGCAATGTCGATGCTGCCGTCGACTGGCCGACAACACCGAGGGGAATCCACGCTGTACCCGCGGCGGCGCCACGTGGGCGCGTGCGGGACCAGTAGCAGTAGAGGAAGAGTGGGATCGCGGTGAAGAACGTGAGGAAGAAGCACAGCTCACCCGCGTAGTGATAAAACTCGCCGTGATGGGTGGCCAGCTGCCCGCCGGATGTCGCAGCGACCATCGGGGACACGAGCGCCAAGCCCCACGGGAACGCAGGCTCGGTGTAGTGCGCGGACTGCTTCCACAAACCCCAGAGTTGCCACAAGCACACGATGATGGCTAGTGGCGCGCCGATCCACCAGCTGATCAGCTGGAACACATCGTTGCCCGTGAGTGCCGTCCACGCCGAGCCGCACGCGAGCAGGCCCATCGAATACATGCCCCACGCCGCCATGTTCTGGTGCCGCGGCGGCTCATTGCGCACGCCGACCGTGAACACAACAAGGAGTCCCGCCGCGATGAGCGCAAAAACGACCTGGGCTACATGAAATCCATGTAACCCAGTCAAACTCGACGCAATCGAGGTTCCCATTAAAGCGCCGGCCCAAGCGGGACCGAACTTTGGCAACGTCATAGCACTAACGCTAGGCCTGCCACCTCGTTAAATCCACTTTGGGTCGGGGCTTTGTGGTTTTTAGAACGGGAAGAGATCTTTCAGCTCCTTCGGCAGCAGACCAGACTGCGACGCGAAGAGGAGGCCACCGCCGATCAGTGCCAGGAGGCCAGCGAGGATGCCGAAGGCGATGCCAGCCTTGGAGGAGCCAGACGGCTGTGTGCCCTCAACAGCGCGCGTGAGAGTGAAGGAGTCCACATTGCCGCCTTGGCCGTCAGAGGTGGAGACCTTCAGGCTTTCCGGGCTGACTTCAACAGAGGTCCAGTCCGGGGTGGGCCCAACCGTCACGTATTGCACCTCGCCTTCTTGCTTTTCGACGCCCCCCGCCTTATTCCCCTCCGGCACCTTCGTTCGGCTGTAGGCATCACCACTACCGGACAACACCAGGTCCACATCTGCCTCGGCAAACACCTGGGTCATACGTTCACGCCACTGCGTGAACTGCTGATCTTCCTGCCTATGGTGGAAGGTGACTATCACCCAGTCCTTGCCTTTCGCTTGCTGAGCAATGGTGTTGCGCACGAACACCGCGTCATCCTCGATGTCCTGCACATCGTTCGAGTCGAGGGAGACGATGAGTGCGTTGTTGTATGCGAACCAGTAGTTCTCATCCCCCTGAGTCGGGTGGTTGTACATCGCGTTATAGGTCGGTTTGTGGATGTTGTCGTTGCTGCCGTTGTTCACCGCCAAGCGGTACTTGCGCATCTGCTCCGGGGAGAGAAACTTGGAGTGCTCGATGTACGCGGAGTGGCCTGACTGATTGCCGGCGGACAGCAGGAAGGCGGATTTCGGGTACTTCGTGGTGGCCTGGTTCACGGAGTTGGCCCACGCATCGGTCTTCCCGTCGAGGTCCTGCGTGTTGTACAGCTTCGGGTCGCCGAAGAACAGGAAATTCCAGCTATCTCCGTATGAGCCGGTGGTGAAGGCGTACTCCTTGGACCAGCCGTCCGCTTTCGACCCCACGGTGTAGACGTACTTCGTGTTCTCCTTCAAACCGGTCACGGTGGCCTTGTGGTGCGCGATCGGCGCGAAAAACTGCTGAAGATCCGGCTCATCCAAGGGGCCTTCAGTCAGGTTCACCTCCGCGTCTGCGGACGTGGCGGCGACCTCCTTGGCGGTGCTGGCATCCGTCCCAGCCTCGTAGATGCGCACCGACTGGCCGGTGATGCCAAACGTAGTCACCCAGTTCAACCGGACGCTGTCCTGGGTTTCGCCTACCTGCAGCACAACGTCGTGTGGCTCACGGTTGGGCAGATCGAATTTGTACTGAAATGCGTCTTTGCCCACAACTGGATTCTCGGGTTGAACCTGAGACGCGGCAGACGGAGCAAGCACGCTGGTGGTTGCTACAGCTGCCACAGTGGCGATGGCGAGGAAGCGGTTACGCATGGCGGGATAGTCCTTCCCAGTCTGGCCAGTGGACGGCTCACCGAATGTTTCTGCGTATACTACCTTGTTTTGCCTGTGTTCAGGCATGGTTTTCTTCGCAGCGCGCAGTCGATTCGGGTCTGGTAGATGTTGACCCCGTGAAACCCACCGAACCAGCCACATCGTCCCCCTGGGAAGTCCTCCGCATTTTCACCCGCCTCGGCTGCACCTCCTTCGGCGGCCCGACGGCGCATTTGGGGTATTTCAGGGACGAGTTCGTCGATAAGCGCAAGTGGTTCACTGACAAGGACTATGCGGACCTCGTTGCGCTGTGCCAGTTTCTGCCCGGGCCGGCATCGAGCCAGGTGGGCATGGCGATCGGGCTGCAGCGCGCCGGGTATCTGGGCATGTTTTTCGCGTGGGTGGGCTTCACTCTGCCGTCGGTGCTGCTCATGGTGGCATTCGCCCTCGGAGTCGCGCAGCTGGGTGATATCAGCGAGGCAGGCTGGCTGCTCGGCCTGAAAGCGGCGGCCGTCGCCGTGGTGGCGCAGGCGGTGTACGGGATGACCAAGAGTCTGGTCACCGGCAAGATCCACGCGGCCATTGCGGTGGCGGCGCTTACGGTGGTGCTGCTGGTCCCGCACCCATTCATCCAAGTTGGGGCCATCGTGCTTGGCATCGTGGCGGGCCTGCTCTTCTTGCGGTCGGAGAAGACGCCGGAAGAGACACCGCAGGAGAGTGGTTCGCGCACGCTGGGCATTGTGTGTCTCGCGCTGTTCTTCATCCTGCTCTTTGCCCTGCCTGTTATTGCGCGGCTCATGGGGACAACCGGTGCGGGCATCTTTGACACGTTCTACCGCGCCGGGGCTCTCGTCTTCGGCGGTGGTCACGTGGTGTTGCCGCTGCTTGAGTCCGTCACCGTCGGGCCAGGCCTGGTGGGGCAGGACTCGTTCCTCGCTGGCTACGGTGCCGCCCAGGCGATGCCGGGACCATTGTTCACCTTAGCGTCGTTCCTTGGCGCGAGTGCGGAAGGCATGAACTGGGCAGTTGGTGCTGCGATTGCCACCGTCGCGATCTTCCTTCCCGCGGCCCTGCTCGTCCTCGGTGCGATGCCGTTCTGGGCGCGCATCCGCCACGCCCCTCCCGCTGGCGCCGCCTTGGCTGGGGCGAATGCCGCTGTCGTGGGCATTCTCGGCGCGGCGCTGTACACCCCGGTCTTCACTGCCGGCATCACGGGTGCGGCCACGCTGTGCATCGCTGTGGTTTGCTACGCCGCGCTGACCTCCTGGAAGGTGCCGCCGTGGGCAGTGGTGATCGGCGCTGCGCTCGTTGGCTGGGTGGTGCTCTAGCGCAAGTTTTCCGTTTCCTGCCCCAAACCTTCACTGGCGCTGTAATCTCTGAACATCACAGATATGTTGGCTTACAAAAGGAGTGGGGTAGTAGTGAATCTGGACAAGCTTCTCGGCGGTGTGCCGGACGGTGTCGTGGACATCATCAAAGACCTGATCGACCTCAACGTCGCCTCCGTCAAACTGTCGGAGCTGACCAAGCCCGAGGAGGAGAAGCGCGACATGGCCCGCGAGATCTTCGGCGAGTACAGCTCGGATGCGATCGTGAGCGATCTCTTCGGGGTGGTCTCCCAGTTCTTCTAAGCTGGGGGCATGTTTGAGCTTTCGGACCTCCCATACACCGACCTCCCCGGCTTCAAGCGCACTTTCCAGCAAGGTGAGCTCACTGTGGGCCTGTCCTTGCCTATCGAGGAGGATGCGGAGGCCAACCCCCAGGACAGCCTGGAGAACCAGCTGCGCCTCATCCGCAAGGCAGAGGCCGGGGGAGTGGCCGCCATTTGGGTCCGCGATATCCCGCTGCGCGTCGAAACGTTCGGTGACGTCGGCCAGGTCTACGACCCTTGGATGTACTTGAGCTACATCGCGGCGCAGACCACTGATATCGCGCTCGGCACTGCTGCGATCGTCGTGCCCTTCCAGCACCCGTTGCTGCTGGCCAAGCGCGCCGCCACGCTTGATCGGCTTTCCGGCGGCCGCTTCCTCATGGGGGTGGCTACCGGCGATCGCCCGGAGGAGTTCCCCGCCTTCGGCCAGGACAAAGGCAACCGCGACGAAGAGTTCCGCGAAAGAATTGCTGCTTATCGACGCGCCACCCTCACCACCGCCACCCCCATCCGCTGGTCCGGCGGCAAAATGGGCGGCGCTGATGTCGTGCCCAAACCCATCGCCCGCGAAGTCCCTCTGTTGGCCACCGGCTCCTGCCAGCAGACCCTGGAGTGGCGCGCGGAGCACACCCACGGCTGGCTGATGTACCACAAGGGCCTGGAGATCCAGCGCCAGAACGTGCGCAATTGGCAGACAGCTGTTGGCCCGGACCAGTTCAAACCGTTTGCCGAGTCACTCTGGCTGGACCTCCACGAAGACCCAGACGCGCCTGCTTCCGGCGGCACCTTCGGCTACCGCCTGGGCCGCAATGCCCTCATCGAATTGCTGCACACCCAGCGCGAGGTGGGGATCAATCACGTGATGGTGAACTTTAGGTCGTCGAAACGCTCTGCGGAGGAGCAGATCGACGAGTTGATCGAGTACGTGCTCCCCGCCCTGCGCTAACAGTCGTCTAAACCCCGAACATTAGACCCCGAAAGTCACCACTTTTTACGCGAAGTTCGGGGTCTAAGGTTCGGGTTCTGCGGCGGGCGGGGGCTAGAGCTGCACCTCGGCCAGCACTGTGCCGGAGGGCTGCTCGGCGCCGGCGGCCACTTCCTCGGTGACCAGGACGGAGGCGGTGCCGCCGGGCAGAGGCATCCACACGTCGTCGTGGGGTTCCTGGCCGATGACGCCAGCGGATTCCATCGCACCGTCGTCCATGACGGCCCAGACTTGGGCACCCATGCCGTCCGCAAGCGCGGGCTGGCCATTGACCATGGCGCCGCCTTTGCCCATGTCGGAGCTGAGCACGATGTCCAGCGTTGCTCCCATGGCATCCGCCTGCCCCTGGCGAGCATCCTCAGCACCCATGACCGCATGCATCTCCTCGATGCCCTGGGCAGTTACGGATTCCGTGGCGCCATTGTCGTTGAACTGGGTGACCACGACGCCACCGCCGACAAACAGCACGACCGCGGCAGCAGCGGCCATGAGGCGGCGGCTGAGGCGATTGTTCCGGGCGGTGGTGAGGTCGGTGGGTTGCTCGGTGGCGTCGATACGCTGCATGATCGCGTCTTTGAGCTCTGGCGGTGGCGTGACTGGTGAGGCCGCGGAATTGAACAGGTCCTCAAAATCCTTATCCATCACAGGCCTCCTTTCACTGTCACTGCCTTGCGCAACTTCTGCAGGCCGTCGCGCACACGCGTCTTTGCGGTGCCCAGCGCAACACCCGTTGCATCGGCGATTTCTTGGTGGGTGTACTCCCCGAAGTACGCCAACATGAGCGCGCTGCGGTGGGGCTCCCCAATCGAATCAATGAGTTCTTGCAGCTCCTGCGATTCTAGCCGCTGCTCGGCTTCCTCTTCAGCGGGAGCGACCCACGTGGTGAGCTGCAGGTTGAAGTCTTCCGTATCGCGGGCCTGCGCACTGCGCCAACTCCGCAGCCTGTCAATAGACCGCGACTTGGCCAGGCGGAGTACCCACGACTTTGCGCTGCCCCGAGCCGGATCGAAAGTGTGGGCTTTCTGCCACACCTCCACGAACACCTCTTGGGTGACCTCTTCGGCTTGGGCCTGGTCGCGCAGAATGTGAGTGGCTAGACCAAGAACTTGTGGCGCGATGGCGTCATACAGCGCACTGAACGCGGCTTTATCACCTGCGCGCACGCCGTCTAACAGACTATCCAGATCCACAAGTTCCAAATCTAACACCCGGGTCATGGATTACTTGGATTCTTCCATCATCATGGAGTCGCTCATCATGGCGCTGGAGCTCGGGGTCATGGAGCCGTCCATCTTGTCGTCCATCTTGTCCATCTTGTCTGCGGAGTCGTTGCAGGCAACGAGGCTGACTGCGGCGATGGCGATGGTGCTGGCGGTGGCGATGGTGCGCTTGATAGACATGGTGTCTCCTTCATTGGGTTGGTGTCGCGGGCGCAGTTTTCTGGCCCGTCATGAAGTACTACGGAGCACCCCGCCACAGCGGATTGGACCAATCCGAAAAAGTGGGTGGCTCCGTAGTTCCGGGTGTCAGGAAAACGCAATGAAGTAAGGACGTTTGAGATGTTCAGTGTTGTTCTCGTCGGCTTTATCGGAGGGGCGATCACAGCGCTCTCGCCGTGCATTTTGCCAGTGTTGCCGGTGGTGCTCGGTGTGAGTGTGGGCCGCAAACCATCGCACGTGGTGGCGGGTTTGACCATTAGTTTTGCGGTGATTGCGTTGCTGGGTTCGTTGTTGCTCAGCGCGTTGCATTTGCCGCCGTCGGTGCTGCGGTGGACGGGCATTGTCCTGCTGTGCCTGGTCGGGTTGAGCATGATTTTCCCGAAGATCGGTGCGATCGTGCAGAAGCCCTTTGATGCCATTCCGCGCCCGTACCAGCTCCAGCAGAATGCCAAGGACAAGGGTGGTTTTGTTATCGGGTTGGCGCTCGGTGCGGTGTACGTGCCGTGTGCAGGGCCAGTGCTCGCCGCGGTGACGGTGGCGGGTAGTACGGGTGAGATCGGCTGGAATACGGTGCTGCTCACCGTGGCTTTCGCGCTGGGTTCCGCGCTGCCGCTGTTCATCTTCGCGCTCGCGGGCAACAAGATCGGGGAGAAGGTCGACGTGGTGCAACGTCACCGCCGCGCGATTGGTGCGATCGTGCTCGTGTTCACGCTCGCGCTCGCGCTCAATGCGCCGGCCGCTATTCAGCGCTCGCTGCCGAACTGGACGGTGGGCCTGTCGCAGCGTTTTGAGAACTCGGACTTCGCCACCAATGCGTTGGGTACGGGTGAGCTGAATGCTTGTCGACGTTCCGACCCCTCCACCCTCCACGACTGCGGCCCCGCCCCCGAATTCGCCGGCCTGGAGAACTGGATTAACACCGACCAGCCGCCAAGCCCGCACGATGGCGGCGTCATGCTCGTGGACTTCTGGGCCTATGCCTGCATTAACTGCCAGCGGGCAGGGGAGCACATCACCAAGCTTTACGACGCCTACCGCGACGCCGGCCTCACCGTCGTCGGCGTCCACTCCCCGGAGTACGGCTTCGAACACGACCTGGACAACGTGAAGGCCGCCGTGGAGAAAGAAGGCATCCACTATCCAGTGGCGCAGGACAATTCCTTTGCTACCTGGAAGAACTTCAACAACCGCTACTGGCCGGCGCGCTACCTCATCGACAAGGACGGCAATGTCCGCCAGATCGTGGAAGGGGAGGGCTCGTATGCCGAGACGGAGCAGCTCATCCGTCAACTGCTGCGGGAGGCGAATCCGGGGGTGGAGTTGCCGGAGGTCGTCGAAAAGCAAGAAGGGACGAGAGGCACGAAAGACCGTAACCCGGAGACCTACCTGGGTACCGCGCGTGCGAAGTACACAGCGCAGCGGGACTACATCGATGGCCCGCGCGACTTCGGCGAGCAGCCCGCGCCGGGGACCTACATGTTCGCGCTGTCCGGGAAGTGGACGCTGGGGCCAGAATCCGTGGAGGCTGATGGCGGTCACATGGACATCAACGTGCACGCCGCGTGGGTGCAGCTGGTGGTGTCCGGGCAAGGGTCGGTGGACGTTGAGTACCCAGACGGCTCCACTAAGACCTTCGAGGTCACCGACGGCACCCTGGACCTGGTGAAAGGCGACACGCCCACCGACGGGGTGCTGCGAATCCGGCCATCGGCAGGCGTGAAGTTGTATTCGCTGACGTTTGGTTAGCGCTCGACCTTGTCCAGTGCCTCCGTGAAGCGGGCAACGGCCGCGTCGACGTCGGCCCACTTGTCCAGGCCGAAGAGGCCGATGCGGAAAGTGGAGAAGTTCTCCGGCTCGCCCACGTGCAGCGGCACACCGGAAGCGATCTGGATGCCGGCCTGCTTGAAGGCAGCGCCGCTAGCCTGCTCCGGGGTGGTGGCGTGCATGACCACGATGGAGGAGGCCTCATAACCCGGAGCGGCAACGGAGACGAAGCCGCGGTCAGCCAGAACCTGGCGGATCTTGGTGCCCAGCTCCACCTGACGTTCGGTGAGCGTGTCCAGCCCGACTTCCTTGGCTTCCTTCATCAGGGCCAGGTTGTGCTGGATCGTATCGGTGGGCAGGGTGGCGTGGTAGGCAGCGGAGCCGGAGGCGTAGCCCTCGGAGATCGCGGTCCACTTCTTCAGGTCCATGGCAAAGCTATCGGAGGTGGTGTTGTTCAGCTCCGCGCGGGCTGCCTCGGAGAACATGATGTAGCCGGTGGACGGGGAGCCGGACCAGCCCTTCTGCGGGGCGGTGATGAGAATGTCCACGCCGCACTCCTTCATGTCCACCCACTTGGTGCCGGCGGCAACACAGTCGAGGACGAACAGCCCACCAGCGTCGTGGGTGGCCTGGGCCAGTTCGGTGATGTACTCCTTCGGCAGCTCCAGGCCAGCGGCGGTTTCCACGTGGGCGGCGATGACCACGGCGGGGCGCTCCTCGCGGATGCGTGCCGTAGCAGCTGGCGGGACGTAGGACGGGCGCTGCGCGTCACCGGTCGGCTCCGCGTTGAGCACGATGGCGGAGTCGGTGATATTGCCGGTGTCGAAGATCTGGGTCCAGCGGTAGGAGAAGTTACCGGTACGGATCACCAGTGCCTTCTTGCCGCGGGCGAACTGACGGGCCACAGCCTCCATGGCAAAGGTGCCACCACCGGGGACAACGGCCATGGTAGAGGCGTTGTAGGTCTCGCGGAGGATGGACTGCAGTTCCTGCATGACGCCGATGAAGCGGGCAGACATGTGGTTCAGGGAGCGGTCGCTGAACACTGCGGAGTATTCCAGCAGGCCATCCGGATCGATGTTGGACAGGGGGAGTTTGGTGTTAGTCATGCTCCTACGCTAGCAGCTTGACTCCGCCGGGAAAGTTCACCAGCTCGATGCCTCGCGCTTTGGCCAATGGTTCGAAGGTGTCCACGAACCATTGGGAGCGAATGCCGGAGGCGCAATAGACAAGCACGCGGGAGCCTGCTTCGACGCTGTCCAAGAAGTCGGCGGCTAGTCGAGGCTGGATCTCCAGATCAGAAGTGGGCAGCAGGTGGCCAGGAACAGGCATGTCCGCGATGGCTTTTTCGTGCGGTTCGCGCACATCCAGCGGAATGAGCTTGCCAGCTTCCAGTTGTGCGAGCAGCTCAGGCGCACCGTCGGGCACTGCGCAGACCTCGCCATAGCTCGTGCGCAGAGAGGTCGTCAGCGCACGCGCCGGGTCGCGGGTCACGTGGAACTCGCTAATCGACGCCCCCAGCGCGTCATACATCATCAACGTGCCCACCTCGGACTGTCCGATGCCGGTGAGGAACTTGATTACCTCCGTGGCCATGAGTCCGCCAACAACCGAGGTGGTCACGCCCAGTACACCGGCGGTGGCGCAGTCGGGGACAGAATCCGCATCGGGCTGGTCGGGGTAGAGGTCACGCAGGCCCACGCCATCTTCCGGGGCGCCTGGGCCGGACCACCACAGGGCCATGTCGCCGCGGTAGCGCAGCACGGAGCCCCACACCAGGGGAGTGCCGGTGATCTCCGCGGCGTCGGCGGCGAGGAATTTGGTGGCGAAGGTATCGGAGCCGTCGATAAGCACATCGATGCCCTCGAGGAGTTCCACGGCGTTGTCTGTGGTCATGCGGCCGTCGATGATAGTGACCTCAATGTCGGGCTGCAGCGCCTTGAGTCGCTCGGCCGCCACTTCTGTCTTTTTCCGGCCGACGTCGTCTGCACCGAAGAGGATTTGGCGGTGGATGTTGGTGAGGTCGACGGTGTCATCGTCGATAAGCAAAATTTTTCCCACGCCCGTCGCGGCGAGCGTTTGCATGATGGGGCAGCCGAGGCCGCCCGCCCCGATGACCAGCACATGAGCGGCATGAAGCGCTGCTTGTTGCTCGGGGCCGAAGCCCGGCAAATTCATCTGGCGCGCGGTGCGTTGAAGTTCGCTTTGTGGAATCTGATGAGCGTTAGTCACGCTTTTAACTTAAGCTTGATCGTCATGCCTAGGAAACCTAGATTTCACTCAGACCCTCTGATCTTCGGCGCCGCGGCCGGGTTCATCACCCTCTTCGTGGCCGCCACCATCATTTTCGGCGAGCGTGCCCGTGAGACATACTCGCAGGTCTCCGGCTGGATGATGGACAACTTCGCGTGGCTGTACATCGGCGGTGTGTCCACGGTGTTCGTCTTCCTCATTGTTGTTTTCGTATCTAAATACGGCAACTTCAAACTCGGCGATGATGACGATGACCCGGAGTACTCCCTCCCCGTCTGGTTCTCCATGCTGTTTGCCGCGGGCATGGGCGCAACGCTCATGTTCTGGGGTGCCGCTGAGCCGCTGCACCACGCGTTCAACCCGCCGCGCGGTGACTTTGAGTCCATGAGCTCGGACGCCATCCGCCAAGCTTTTGAGTTCACCTACTACCACTTCGGTATTCACATGTGGGTGATCTTCACCCTGCCTGGCCTGGCTATGGGTTACTTCATTTACAAGCGCAAGATGCCGGCGCGCTACTCCTCGATGTTCTCCCCGCTGCTCGGATCCAAGGTGTACGAGTGGCCCGGCAAGCTTCTCGACGCAGTGGGCATCATCGGCACCGTCTTCGGCCTCGCCGTCTCCGTGGGCCTTGGTGTGCTGCAGATCAGTGCCGGCCTGAACATCATGTTCGACGTCCCGCTGGTGACGTGGGTGCAGCTGGTGATCATCATTGCCATCACCCTGGTCGCCTCCATCTCCGTGGCTACCGGCCTGGACAAGGGCGTGAAGCTGCTGTCCAATCTGAACATCATCGGCTCCATCCTGTTGCTGGTGTTCCTGTTCATCGCGGGCCCGACCTTGAAGATCATTGGGCACATCACCGAGTCCTTTGGCATCTACGCCAATTCGCTGCCAGAGCTGATGTTCTGGGTGGATTCAAACGGTGAGAACCCCGGCTGGCATGCCACCTGGACTGCGTTCTACTGGGCGTGGACCATTTGTTGGTCGCCCTACGTGGGCATGTTCTTCGCCCGCATTTCCCGTGGCCGCAGTGTCCGCGAGTTCATCGCTGGCACGATCATGCTGCCCACTCTCTTTGACATCATCTGGTTTGCTACCTTCGGTCGCGCTGCCCTTGAAGTGGAAAGCGAGAACCCGGGTGTGCTCACCGGCCCTGTCGTGGAAGATGGTGAGACACCGCAGGCACTGTTTACCTTGCTTGCGCAGTACCCGCTGTACACGATCACCGGCACGGTCGCCCTGGCTGTGATCGTCTTCTACTTCGTCACATCCATTGACTCCGCCGCGATGGTCATGGACATGTTTGCCACTGGCGAGGAAGAAAAATCACCGGGCTACTACCGCGTCGCCTGGGCATGTTCCGTCGGTGTGGTTACGGCTGCGCTGCTGTTCATCAACGACTCCGGCATTCAAGCTCTGCAAGAAGTGGTGATCATCATCGCCCTGCCATTCTTCTTCGTGTACTTCATCATGATGTACGCGCTGATCAAGGCAATGAGCGATGACGCCTCCGCTGACCGCCGCTTCCGTTCCCGTAAGTGGGAGAAGACCGACACGGCCGAGAAGTATGAGGAAGCTGAAGCCAAGCCCGCGCCGGGCTATGACGCGGAGGGCAATGAGATCGACCGCCCTGAGCTCGAGTACGACTTTGAGAACGAAACATGGCGCCTCACCGAAGCACTGGTGGTGGACGGTGAGACGCCAGAGTCCAAGCAGGATTAGAGGGCAAACAACACTGCATTGTGCGTGCCGGCGCGAACCAGCGCCGGCTTTGCCACGTCAAGGACGTACAACTCACCGGCCAAACCTGGGATGACAACCCTGCTGCCGTTGACGTGAATCTGCAGCGGGTTGAGGCGCATTGGCTGGCCATCAAAACCCTGGTTCCAGCACTTGGTGCCCACCCAGTTGCGCTGGATGGACACGGCCGGGATGAGATGGTTCGGCGGGTTGCACTCCGGCTGCGCGTCGCGGCCGATGTCGCTGACACAGAGTGTTTCACCCTCGACCATGTAGCAGCGGACGGTGTTGTTGGCGTTGGATACGTAGTTGGGGTTGGCTGCCGCATTCGGAGTGAACGCGGCGGTGACAAGACCAGCGGCGAGAACCGTGGCGCCAAGTGTGCGTTTCATGGTGGAACTCCTTGAGGTAGCGCGGGGGCCCATGTGGCCTCCGTCACGTACAGTCTACGGAGTTTTCGGTTACAAAACCTGATCTGCCCAGCTGACCAGGCCATCAAAACTTGAGGACGCCACCGCGTGCTCCCTCTTTGGAATCCTTCCCGCCCCGCGCGCAAGCAGGCCGGCTTCCACAGCCAGACGCATCGCCTTAGCCATAGCTACAGGGTCCTGACAGCGGTTCACGGCGCTGGCCAGAAGCACACCATCGCAGCCAAGCTCCATCGCCAAAGCCGCATCGGAGGCAGTGCCCACACCGGCATCGATGAGGATGGGTACTTCCGCCCGCGAACAAATCAGCTCAATGTTGTGCGGGTTCAAAATGCCCAGGCCAGTCCCAATCGGTGCGCCCAGCGGCATGACCGCAGCCGCACCGAGGTCCTCCAGCCGCTTCGCTGCCACAGGGTCATCGGAGGTGTAGGCGAGGACGGTGAAGCCCTCGCTAACAAGCATCTCGCACGCATCCACGGTCTCCACAACATCGGGCAGCAGAGTGCGATCATCGGCGATAACCTCGAGTTTCACCCAGTCTGTGCCCAGCGCCTCGCGCGCCAGCTTCGCCGTGATCACCGCATCGCGCGCGGTACGGCAGCCAGCGGTGTTTGGCAGCGGCGCGATATTCAGCCGGTTGAGCAGGTCAAAGACCGACTCGCCCGTGGGAGCGGTAGCAGCGAACCTCCGCATCGCCACCGTGGTCATCTGCGTCCCCGACGCGATCAGCGCGCGCTCGAGCATGTCCTGCGAGCTCGCCCCGCCCGTGCCCATGATTAGGTGGGAATCGAACTGCTTGCCGGCAATTTCCAGCACGTTTAGCCTCCCTGAACAGCGGTAAGAATATCTACGCGGGCGTCTTCGCTCAGCGAGTGCGTCTCCCACTGCGACTTCGGCACCACATCGCCGTCCACGGCGACGGCGGTGCCAGCGGGGACCTTCCCAAGCAACTCCTCAAGCAGCCCCTTCACGGTTGTCGCCTCCGTGGTGACCGCCTCATTATTCACTGTCAGCTTCATGGTTCTCCTTGTGCCTCAGCGGGTTACAGGTCTCCAAGTCTACGGAGGGCTTAAGCTTCTCGACGATCTCCGCCCCACACCTAGCCCCCACCCCCGTCAACAGGATCCCGTGGCGGAAATAGCCAGTGGACACCACCACCCGGTCATTCACCCGGCCAAGGTACGGCAGATCATCCGGGGAGCCTGGACGGGCTCCAACGTGGGTTTCGATGATGTCGCATTCCTCAATTCCCGGCACAATCTCACTGGCGTCGCGCAGCAGCTGCAGCACCCCGCCTGCCTGTGGCTCGGGGCGGTCGTCCTCGCGGGTGGTGGCGCCGATGGTGAGCGTTCCGTCTTCGCGCGGGATGAGGTAGATCGGCCGGTCCTCCACGAACCCGCGAATCACCCGCTTAACCAGTGGCTGCTGGTGTTCCGGAACGCGCAGCTCTACCATGTCGCCGTATACCGGGCGCAGCTTCAACGGGGTCGTGCCCTCGAACCAGCCCGTCGTTTCGCGGGCGCCCAAACCGTTGGCCAGCAGCACCTGATCAGCTGCGACATCGTTGACATCTTTCACCGTCTCCGCCACGAACGTCACCCCGGCATTGTGGCACGCATCTTGCAGCGCTGCCGCGATGAGACGCGGCCGCACTTGGTGGTCACCGGGGATATGCACGGCACCGCTGATGGCGGGAGCGAGCGCCGGCTCGAGCTTCCGCGCCTCCCGCGTAGTGATGCGCTCCGTGGTCATCCCATGCAGCTGCTGGTATTCCTGCAGCTCTTCCAAGTGGGTCTTGTCCGCGTGGTCCTTAGCCACCACCAGTGTTCCCTCCGTGCGGTAGCCGGTGGGGGAGTCCGTGTACTTCTGAATCAGCGCGATGAGCTCCGGATACCACTTCCCAGCCGCGATCATCAGTGGGAACAGCGGATCCTGCTGGTAGACCACCTCTGCAGCCGGGGCGAGCATCCCGCCCGCATGCCACGTGGCACCACTGGCCGGTGCTGGGTCGTACACGGTGACCTGGTGGCCGTGGTCGGCGAGGGTAAGGCTCGTCGATAAGCCAATAATTCCTGCGCCTACTACTGCGACCTTCATGCTTTCCTTCTTTCCACCCATTTATCGATTGCCCACCAGCAGGCCGGCAGAAACGCCATAGCAATGATCCAATAGAACAACCAAAAACTACCGGCGATGCCTGTAACAAAGACCATGGCTACGAGGATGAGGATGGTGATCCCGGAGGCAATGACCGCGCGGATCAGATTGTCGCGGATCGAGCGGCTGAAGCCCTCACCACTGATCTCTGTTTCACCACGCCACTTCTTGTCCAGTGCGAGAACCAGATCTTTGCCGAAAACAATGGAAAAAACGACGTAGAAAGCGCCGAATGCGTGGAAAAAATTTGCGCGGTGCGTATCGGCCAGACTCCAAAACGTGTAAACGAGTAAAGCAAGGTCAATGAGGGGGGTTGCCGCTAGCAGCACAATTCCTGCTTTAGGCAACTTAAGGGCATAGCGCAGGAACATTCCGCCAAACAAACAGAGCCAGAACGCAACTTCTGCGGTGATGATGGCAAGAATCATGCCCACGAGCTTACGCGTACCGTGGAACGGGTAACTGGAAGGAGAATCATGTTCATTCGTTCCCGAGAAGATGTCGAAACTGTTGAGTGGGGTGGCGGCACCTCCGAGCGCATGCTCACCGCGAAAGACAACATGGGCTTCGCTGTCGCGCACACCGTCGTGCGCGCCGGCACCGAGTCCAAACTGCAGTACCGCAACCACCTCGAAGCCTGCTACTGCATCGCTGGCTCCGGCGAGGTCGAGGACACCGAGGGCAACGTGTACCCGATCACCCCGGGCACGATTTACGTCCTCGACGAGCACGACGCGCACTACCTGCGTGGCGGCAAAGACGAGGATCTGATCCTGGTCTCTATCTTCAACCCGGCGATAACTGGCGACGAAAAGCACACGCTTTCCGACGACGGATTCAGCAGCTACTAACTATGACTGAACAACATATTCGACGCGCCGTTCTGATCGTGGCGCTGCTGAATTTTGGCTACTTCTTTGTCGAGTTCGCAGCCGCCATCGCGATTGGCTCAGCTTCCCTCTTCGCGGATTCCGCGGACTTCCTCTAAGACACCGCCATCAACATGCTGGTGTTCTTCGCGGTGGCGTGGCCGGCGGCGCGCCGTCGTAAAGCGGGCTCTGTGCTCGCTGCTTTGATCTTGATTCCCGCGGTCGCCGCGCTGGTGACCGTAGTTCTGAAGATCATCAACCCGGAGCCGCCGTCGCCGTCGGGTCTAACTGGCATCGCGCTCGGCGCTCTCGTGGTCAATCTGATCTGCGCCGTGATCCTGTTGCGCCTGCGCAACCAGGGGTCGTCGCTAGCAACGGGTGCCTGGCTGGCTGCGCGTAACGATGCATTGGCCAACCTCCTCATCATCCTCGCTGGACTGCTCACCTTCGTGTGGGCCACCGCCTGGTTCGACATCATCGTCGCTGCGATCATCATCTTCGTGAATCTCTCCGCCGCAAAGGAAGTGTGGGAGGAATCCCGCGAGGAGCATGACTCGGTGGAGGAGGCCTTCGCGGAGATGGAGGACTAGGCAACCGTATAGCTCGCTTCGGTCGCTGCAGCGATGTCCTCCTCGGTGACTCCCGGTGCGAGCTCGACGAGGACTAGGCCTTGGTCGGTCACGTCGAAAACGCAGAGATTTGTAATGATTTTGTCTACTGCTCCCTTGGCTGTGAGTGGCAGAGCACACTCCTTCAGCACACGTGGGGCGCCGTCTTTCCTGGAAACGTGGTCCATGACGGCAATGACTTTGCGCGCTCCCTTCACCAAATCCATGGCCCCGCCCATACCGGTCATTTTCTTGCCCGGGATGCTCCAGTTGGCGATATCGCCTTTTTCAGACACTTCCAGCGCGCCAAGGATGGCGGTGTCTACATGCCCGCCACGGATCATTGCGAAGGACAGAGAAGAACTGAACGTCGCGCCCCCGGGAAGAATAGTGACAGTCTCCTTACCAGCATTGATGATGTCTGGGTCGAGCTCTTCCTCGTAAGGGAAGGGGCCCGTTTTGAGGATGCCGTTTTCGGATTGCAGGGTCACCGAGATTCCGTCTGGAATGTAGTTAGCAACCGCTGTGGGCATTCCGATGCCCAGATTGACGTATTCGCCATCCTGCAATTCAAGTGCGGCGCGTTCAGCAATCTGGAGGCGACTCCATCCTTTTTCAGGAGAGTCATTCGCTGTGCTCTTTGTGTCGTGCTCTTCTTCGTGAGACCGCACCGTTGCGCGTTCCACATACTTGTCTTCAGCCTGCTCTGGTGTCAGCGGCAGGATGCGATCAACGAAGATGCCGGGAACATCAATTTCATCGGGGTCGAGATCACCCGTTTCAACGAGGTTCTCCACTTCGACGACTGTGATCTTTCCGCATGTCGCCGCATCAGCATTGAAGTTGTTGGCCGTGCGACGGAAAACCAAGTTGCCTTCCGGATCAGCCTTCCACGCGCGGAGAAGAGAGAAATCAGTTACGACGCCCTCTTCCAGAACATAAGTCTGAGTCGTGCCCTTGAAAGTGAACTCACGTGTTTCTAACGGTTGCGACTCGCGGGCCAAGTTGCCATCGCTGCCGTAAAGCACAGGGAGTCCACCGTCTGCGCGGGCAGTATCCACACCGGTGGCGGTATAAAAAGCCGGAATACCTGCGCCGCCAGCGCGGAGCTTTTCGGCCAGGGTGCCTTGGGGGATGAGATCTACTTCGATCTCGCCGTTGAAATACTGGCGTTC
The DNA here is from genome assembly GCF_030232825.1 of Corynebacterium sp. MSK044. Taxonomy (NCBI): domain Bacteria; kingdom Bacillati; phylum Actinomycetota; class Actinomycetes; order Mycobacteriales; family Corynebacteriaceae; genus Corynebacterium; species Corynebacterium sp. MSK044. The sequence goes on along the minus strand of NZ_JASPJJ010000012.1, from coordinate 18,970 downwards.
AAATTCTTTGTTGAATCCAAAATAGGAACCACAGAACTTCTTCACTTGTTTAGCTTGGAACAACAGTGACAAGCCGAGGTGCTGATCATCAATCATCGTGCCCGGATTGTTCGAGTACACGGTGAGATCTCTGAGTTCTGTTTGAACGATATTCCTGAGTAGGACTAGCGGATTACCGCAAATACCGAAACCGCCAACAGCAAGTGTCATGCCGTTAGAGAGACCGGCTAGGGCTTCTTCTGCGTTCTGAACGATTTTCGAGTGAGACATTACAGCTCCAATACGGGTTGAAGTAGCAGGGTTTACACGGTGTATCCGACGATGAGCATCATGATTGCCATTGGGATTCCGGCAGCAACAAGTGTTGCTGTGGTGTAGCCCAGGACATCACGAATCTTCATGCCGGCGACAGCGAGCATTGGCAATGCCCAAAATGGCTGGATCATGTTTGTCCACTGGTCGCCGTAAGCAATCGCCATGACAACCATTTCGGGTGAGGCGCCCATTTGCTGGGCGGCATCCAACAGGATGGGCCCTTGGACAGCGAGCTGGCCACCGCCTGACGGCACGAAGAAATTCACGATTCCGGCGGAAATGAAGCCAAGGACGCCCAGCGTTTCCGGGGTAGCAACGGCAACAATGGAGTTGGACAAGATTGCCGCAAGACCCGTCGAGGTCATGATGCCCATAATGCCTGCATAGAGAGGGAACTGGAGCAGGATGTCGCCGACGTTCGAAGCCGCTTCCTTAGTTAGCTGGCCAAGCTCGTGGGGGCTGCGGACCAAGAGGAAGATGAGGGTCAGGAACGTCCAGTTGACGATGTTGAGAGTAACGCTGCCACCATTAATGAAGTGCAGCACGAGATAGGTCACAAGTGCCAGGCCAACGACTAGTGTGAGGATCCGCGAGGCGTCGACACGGTCTGCCATCGTATCCTTCGGCGCAGCGACATCTTCTGCATCGACGAGCTGGGCTACCGTCTCGTCCTTAATTAGATGAGAGTCTTGCACTTCTCGTGGTGCGAGGATGAAAAGGACAAGTGCGACACACGCAAGAGTAAAAACGATGGTGACCAGGTTCCACCATGCGAAAAGCGTGTCGGACAAGGGGATGGTGTGGCCGAGCTGCTCAGCAATGAAAGACCCTTCCGTTGCTGCAGTGAGCTGTGAAGAGCCCGAGTAGCCCATGTGCCACACAACCATGGATGAGTATGCGGAGGCAATGAGCATGGGGAAACTGATTCGCTCGCCACGCTGGTGGAATTGAACGGCCACTTTCTTGGCCAGAATGGCGCCCAGAATCAGTCCAAGACCCCAGGAAAAGAGCATGGCCATAGCGGTAATGCCAAAGATGAATAGGTACGCGGAAAGCGGATTCTTGGGAACCGTGGCAAGTTTGCTCAGCAAAGTGCGCACCGCTTTGGTGCCAGCGAGGATCGACCCCAGGAGGAGCACGAGGGCCATTTGCGTCATGAACTCCAGCAGGCCGGAAAGCCCGTCGCCCCAACCAAGAGCAATGTCAGCTGGACCAGCATCGGTGAAGAGGAGCGCCATGATTGCCACTACAGCGGTGAGCGCAAGCGCAAAGGTAAGGGCAGAAGGCGTGTACTCCTCAATTAGTCGATTGATTGGCCGCATGGCTCGGGCGAAGAATGGGTCACGCGGTGGCTTTTGTGACTCGCGCTGGTCGATAGCTGTTGCCATGTGATTCCTCCGTTCATCAGAGCTAGATGGTGGGACAGGTCACATCATGCCGAAAAAATGGTGCCTTCGAGTGGGTTTGAGGGAAAAACTATAAATAAAAATGGCTTACCCATAATCTTTATGAGTTTGGGCGGGTTCCCGCGGGAGGCCATCTATTGGGCCTATGAAACCCCAGGGAGTCCGCAATGCGGACTCTTTTTCTTAGGTTAGTTTCGAATAGGTGCTCGATGCGTTTTGTGGCGCGTCTGGAGTCTACGTTTTGGCATGAATGCAAATTCCCAGGGAGTCCGCAATGCGGACTCATTCTCTTAGGTTGCGTTCGAATTGATGTGCGAATGATGTCGCGCTCGTTTTGTATGGTGTTCCCACAACACATTTACAACGAACAATTAAGAGGACATCATGACAGCAATACTTGCGGAACCTAACCTTCTAGCTGCACATATAGGGGCAGGCATCATTGATACTTATGCCACGATGATGCGCTCCAAAGCTTCGCTTCTGGCGCAGATTGCGGAGTTTGATTACCTCGGGTTAGCCCAAGACCTCGGTGCGACGAGCACGAGCGCGTGGTTGATCCGAAGATTGGGGATCTCTCATTCCACCGCCTACGAATACGTGGCGGTCGCCCGCCAGCTAGAGAATTTCCCGTACCTCAAGCTGATGTTTGGGGAAGGCAAGCTGAGCTATTCCGCGGTGCGCCTTCTACTCAAATATCTCACCCCAGATAATGAGGTTGAGCTGGTCAATCGCGCGATAGAGCTTGGCTATCACGGGCTGGAGCACGCGCTCGCCGGCAAGCCGAAAACGGGTGCGGGCGAGGACTATCCGGAGCATTACCTCCGCATGAGCCAGGACGAGAACGGCGACGTGAACGTGTGGGGCAAGCTCAACGCCGTCGACGGGGAAGCGCTGGCAGCAGCTCTCAAGATCGGTCACCTCGCGTTTTGTGCGGGGGAAGAAGAGCTCGCGGAGCTTAACGACGATGCCAGCATCGACAACCTCTACGACCAGAAAATCGACGAGGAAAAGGAGCTAGCGAAGCGGGACAAGTCCAGTTTCGGGCTCCCCACCGGGCGGGCGATGCTCTACGCGCTCATGGGCATGGTGAATATTGTGCGCACAAACCCGAAGAACGCGCTGCGTGCACCGGCTGCGCAGGTGAATGTGATGATGACGGTGAGCGGCGAGGCCTACCTGCCCAACAATGCTGGTGCACCATCCACGGCACTAGCGAACATCGTGTCCAACGCGATGATGAAGCTGAACATCGTGGACAAACACGGGCTGGTGCTCAACGTCGGCCGAGGTGCGCGTCTGGCCACGGACAAGCAGGTGAAGGCGTTGATGGCGATGTGGGGAGGCCAGTGCGCAATGCCGGGTTGTATCCATCGGCGCTTCATGGAAATCCACCACATACGGGAGTGGGCAGATGGCGGAATGACAAACCTGGATAACCTCTTGCCGCTCTGCTCTGGCTGCCACTCCCTTGTCACGGACGGTTATGTGAAGATCCAGCGGGACCGCCACAATATCGTCTTCGATTTCCGGGATGGCGCCCGGTACGTCTCCTATGACTTCGCTCTGCCGGTCAGGGATGACGATTATGTGTGCCTGCCAATCGCAGAGGACGGAGGTGATTCAGACTCGTTCGCCGACTAGCGGAAGTTCTGCAGTACCTGCTCAACATAGGCGCGTGGGTCCGCAGCGTTCATGATGCCGCGGACGATAGCAACACCGTCCACGCCGGTGGCAGCCAGGTCAGCGACATCATCCACGGTGACATCACCGATAGCGACGACAGGCAGCTTGGAGGCGGCGACGAGCTCAGGGTAGCCAGCAAGCCTCAATGGTTCGCGGCCGGAATCCTTGGTCGGCGTGGCACGGAAGGGGCCGGCCCCGATGTAGTCGATGATATCGGCGTACTGGTTCGCATCCTCAACGAGCGAAAGCGTGCCCGTGGTCAGCCCGATGATCGCATCAGGGCCCAGCAGCTCCCGTGCCACGCGCGGGTCTAGGTCATCTTGGCCGATGTGCACGCCGGCGACGCCGTGGGGGCGGAGGGCGAGGGCGATGTCGACGCGATCGTCGATAAGTACGTGCGTGGAGGGGTTGACTGACCGAACAGCGGTGACCACAGCGAGGCCCAGGTCGTAGAGCGCGCGGGCACTGATGGGTTTGCTGCGCACCTGGATCATGCCGGCGCCGCCGAGAGCGGCTTGGCGGGCGGTCGCCACGATCTGCTCGTGCGAGCCGTGGCCGGTGATGAAGTAACAGCGCAGATCAAGCATGAGCAACAGTGCATGGCTCCAGACGGCCAGTCTTGCCGTACGAGAGGTGGCGGTGCGCCCACTCGAAGGGCCCCTGAGTGTTGGTGATCTCGAGGATGGTGGCCAACACCAGAGTGACAGCCCAGATACCGGTGGCGATGAGGAGCTTCATGGCAACGCCGTCTTCGAGGCCCAACCCGAGACCGAAGGGCATGACCGTGACGATAAAGAGGAGGGACTGCATGATGTAGCCGGACATGGAACGCTTGCCCAGTGCGACGAAGGGGTAAAACACCACGGGGACCTTGTTGTGCAGGCGCTGGGTGGCTAACGCGAGCATGGCCAGGATGCCGGGACCGGTGATCATGCCCAAACCCTGGTTGAGGGCAATGAAGATGGCTTCAACGCGCCCGCTGAACACGCCGATGGAGGCCAGGCCCAAGGGGATGCCAATGAGAAGGATGACGGCCACGGTCAAGGCAGACCAGACGAGCAGGGTGCGGTGGTGTGCGTTGACGTCAGCTAGCACGCCTTCGCGAGCCCAGATGAAACCGATGAGCATCACGCCGAGGAGGAAACCGTTAGCCATCACCGCATTGATGAGCATGATGAAGCCCCAGGTGGCGTTATCGATGAAGTAGTCAGCGGGAGTGGTGAAGTTGTCTGTTGTATCTAGCGGAAGCATCAGGTCCTGACCGAATGCAGCGCCAACGGCGCCGAGGAAGGCCATGAAGATGGAGAATCCAATGAAGCAGTAGGCAATGATCCGTAAGATTTTTGTGCGCACGGCGATGAGCAGGCCCAGAACCATGCCGCACAGACCGTAGGAGACCATGATGTCACCGTTGAAGATGAAGAACATGTGCACAAGGCCGAAGAGAGCCAGGATGCCGTACCGTTTCACCAGCACGAGTCGGGCCTTCTTTACCGGGTAGTTCTTCCGCGACAGGCTCATGGTGATCAGGCCGACACCGAAGCCAAGCAGCGTGGAGAACATGGGTAGGCCACGCACGTGGACAAACATGGCGGCAAACATCGCCGCGATTTGGTCGGCCACATTGCCGGGCTGGACCCAGCCGACATATTCGCCAGTCGCGCCAGGCATGTCAGCGATGATCCAGGCAGTGGAAATATTTGCCATGGCGATGCCCAGCAATGCAAGGCCACGGGCAAGGTCAGGAACGATGAGTCGTTGATTCACCCGCACCACAGTAACAGTACTGGGGGTGGGCTCACCGGGAAAGGACAAGAGGTGTGACAAGATTAGTGCGAAATTACCAGGCAGGAAGGGGCCGAGGATGAAACGTGCCGGAAGAATTGTGGCGGCAGCGCTGCTGCTCAGCATGGTGCCCGCGGTGGCCAATGCGCAGGTGGATCCGAACTACCACTGGAAGACGGACCCGGTGTCCAAGGTGATGGCGGGCAAGCCGTTTGCGGACCGGGTGCTCAACCGTGTGCCGGGGTCGTTCTTTGACGCCAACCCAGTAAACCCCGCGGCCCGCGCGGCGGTGGGCAGGGGCACATCGCTATACGGGCCCGGCACGCCGATTTACGTGGGACAGTTCGGCATGTGCACCGTCACTGCAGCTGGCTGGGATGCGGCCGGCAGGAAGATCGCGCTGACGGCCGGCCACTGCGGCAACGTGGGGGAGCTGGTGGCCGCGGCGGATTCGCTGGAGGCTGGCTACTCGGGCCGCATCGTGCGCAAGAATGGCGCGCTGGACTACGCCGTGATTGAGCTTGGCCCCAATGCGGAAGTGACGGGCAGCTACAACGGCACGACGATCCGCTCGCTCGGTGGCTGGGCTAAGACCGGTGACACGCTGTGCAAGAACGGCTATGCCACGGGCGTGACCTGTGGTGTGACCTGGGCATCTGAGCCTGCCCGCCACATCACGCAGGTCTGTGCGATGGAAGGGGATTCCGGTGCGCCGGTGTATGCGGGGGGCCGGCTGGTCGGCATGATCAACGGCGGGATTCTGCCGCAACAGGTCAACCTGTCCTGCCACACGCCGTTGCAGGGTGGCTTCCACGCGCCGACGGTGTCGCGCAACATCGACGCGGTGATGCGGGACCTCAACGCCACGCCGGGGCCGGGCCAGGGCTTTAGGCTCGCGTAAGGCGGGCGCGGACGTCCTCGTGAAGCGGGCCGTTCGTGGCAAGGGCATCGCCGCCGTGCGGGCCGTCCTCACCAGCCAAGGAAGTGAAACGACCGCCGGCCTCCGTCACCAGGATGGCCAGCGGTGCCAGGTCCCACAGGGAGACTTCCGGCTCCGCAGCAATATCCACAGCACCTTCCGCGACCAGGCAGTACGAGAAGAAATCGCCGTAGCCGCGCAGACGCCATGTCGCATCCGTCAGCGCGATGAGATTCTCACGCAAGCCGCGATCGTGCCATCCGCTTAACGACGAAATCGCCAACGACGCATCCTCCACCCGGTCCACCCCGGACACGGACAACTTCCGCACAGCACCGTCGCCGAACGTGCGCCAAGCACCGCTTCCTTCGCTGGCGTACCAGCGGCGGGCAAGGGCGGGGGCGCTGATGACGCCGACGACCGGTTTGCCGTCTTCCAGCAGCGCGATCAGGGTGGCCCACACAGGAACGCCACGAACGAAGTTCTTGGTGCCATCGATCGGGTCAATGACCCACTGGCGGCCGGAGAAGGTGACGTTGCCGCCGTATTCCTCGCCGAGGACGGCATCGGCGGGGCGGGCGTCCTCCAAGCGACTGCGCAGGGCAGCCTCAACGGCGAGGTCCGCGTCCGTCACCGGAGTCATATCCGGCTTTGAATCCACGGAGAGATCCGTGGACTCAAAGCGGTCAAGGGTGATGCCGTCAGCGATATCCGCCAGTTCAAGGGCGAGTGCCAGATCGTCGGAGTAGTTAGACATGGCTCTCAAGTTTAGCCAGAACATCGGCCACCAGCTGGGGATTGCCGGCAACACTCCAGGTCACTCCACCCGCGGTGATCTGCTCGGCGCGTCCGCCGACTGCCTCCACCAGTGCTTTTCCGGGCAGCCAGTCCCAGGCGGGCACGGAATGTTGGAGCCACCCGCCCACGCCACCGCTGGCCACGGTGGCCAAGTCGATGGAACCAGCACCAAACATGCGCACCGTGGCGGCACTGTTGACAGCATGAAGCCAGGAATCGCGGATGGCAGCGTTGTTCATATCGCGCGGGTGCAGGTAGGTAGCCAGCGCGAGGGCTTCCAGCGGGGCAGACTCCAAAGCGGGCAAGGGAGTGCCGTTGATAGAAGCAGCGAGGCCATCAGCCACCCACGTGGTGTCCAGGGCCGGACGGTGGACCGCGCTGGCCAGGACTTGCTCACCCTCCACCAATGCCAGTGCGGAGCAGAAGTAGTCGGAGCCACACGAGAAGTTGTAGGTGCCGTCCACCGGATCAATCACCCAGGTACGGCCACTGGAGGATTCCTTGGCAGCACCCTCCTCACCAAGCAGGCCATCCTCAGGGCGCAGGGCAGCCAGCGCCTCAACAACGAACTGCTCAGCAGCCGTATCCGCCTGCGTCACCACGTCAGACACGGACGTCTTCTGGGCGGTTTCCAGCCCGTCGGCGCGCATGCGCAGGGCAAGGCGGCCTGCGGTGCGGGTGAGGGCGGCGGCGAGCGCGGCGTCGTCGATAAGCAAATGCTCTTCGATGAAAGAGGAGGTCAATGTGCTCATGGCTGCCATTATGGCGGTGTCCACTAGACTTCGCACCTATGCAGCCCGAGACTTCCGCACGCATTGACTCCTTGAACTCCACGCTGACCACGATTGAGAAGGTCATGGACCTCGAGGAGATGGAATCACGCGCGCGCGAACTCGAAGACCAAGCCGCCGACCCGAGCTTGTGGGACGACCCGGATCACGCGCAGAAAACCACCACCGAACTCTCCGCTGTGCAGGCACGCTTGCGGAAGGTGCGTGATCTGCGCCAGCGTATCGACGACCTCCCGGTCATGTACGAACTCGCCGAAGAAGAAGGCGACGCATCGCTTGCGGACGATGAACTGGAGCAGCTCTCTGCCGCCATCGACAGCCTGGAAGTGACCACCATGCTTTCGGGCGAATACGACGAGCGCGAGGCCGTGGTGCACATCCGCTCCGGCGCGGGTGGCGTGGATGCGGCTGATTGGGCGGAGATGCTCATGCGCATGTACACGCGCTGGGCGGACAAGCACGGGCACAAGGTCGATCTCTACGACATTTCTTATGCCGAGGAAGCAGGCATTAAATCCGCGACCTTCGTCGTCCATGGCGATTACATGTACGGCCAGCTTTCCGTCGAACAGGGCGCACACCGCCTCGTGCGTATCTCTCCCTTTGATAACCAGGGGCGCCGCCAAACATCCTTCGCTGAGGTGGAAGTCCTGCCCGTGGTGGAGCAGGTGGACCACATTGATATTCCGGATTCAGACATCCGCGTTGATGTGTACCGCTCCTCCGGCCCCGGCGGCCAGTCCGTGAACACCACCGATTCCGCCGTGCGCATCACACACATCCCCACCGGCATCGTGGTGACCTGCCAGAACGAGAAATCCCAGATCCAGAACAAGGCCTCCGCACTCAACGTCCTGCAGTCCAAACTGCTGGAAAAGAAACGCCAGGAAGAAAAGGCCGAAATGGATGCCCTTGGCGCCGGTGGCAACGCCAGCTGGGGCAACCAGATGCGCTCTTATGTCCTGCACCCGTACCAAATGGTGAAGGATCTGCGCACGAGCTACGAGGTCAACGACCCGCAGAAGGTGCTCGATGGCGATCTGGACGGGTTCTTGGAGGCTGGCATCCGCTGGAGGTCGACGCTTGAAAAGGCCTAACTTGAGTGACTAGTGTGACTCAAGTGATCACTTTTTCTCATGTAACCAAGACATATCCGACGTCAACGCGTCCGGCTTTGGATGATGTGTCGCTGACCATTGAGGACGGCGAATTCGTCTTCCTGATCGGCCCGTCTGGCTCGGGCAAATCCTCGTTTTTGCAGTTGATGATCCGTGAGGAAAACGTGACAAGCGGAGATATCCACTTCAACGACTTCCATGTGAATGCGTTGAAGGGCAAGGAAGTGAACAAGCTCCGTCAGTCCATCGGCTACGTGTTCCAGGATTTCCGTCTGCTGCCCAAGCTGAACGTGTATGACAACGTGGCGTTTGCGCTGGAAGTGATTGGTAAACCGAAGTCCAAGATCAAGAAGCTCGTGCCGGAAGCGCTCGAGATCGTGGGCTTGGACGCGAAGGCGAACCGCATGCCTCATGAGCTCTCCGGTGGTGAGCAACAGCGCGTCGCCGTCGCCCGCGCCTTCGTGGACCGTCCGCCGCTCTTGCTTGCCGACGAGCCCACCGGCAACCTCGACCCCTCCACCGCTGACGACATCATGGCGCTGCTCGCCCGCATCAACCGCATGGGCACCACCGTGGTGATGTCCACCCACAATGCCCGCGCCGTCAATGACATGCGCAAGCGCGTGATTGAGCTGCACCTGGGCAAGCTCGTGCGCGATGACCACAACGGCGTCTACGGCGTCCACGGAAGCTAGGGGAGCGATAACTATGAACTGGAATTTCATTTTCCGCGAAGGATTCCGTGGTCTTGGGCGCAACCTGACCATGACCATCGCGCTGATCATCACCACCACGTTGTCCCTGGCGCTCGTCGGCGCCGGCATCCTGATCTCCCAAGTGACCAGCGAGACCAAGGCGCTGTACTTGGACCGTGTTGAGGTGATGGTGGAGCTGGATGAGGAGATCTCTGCGTCTGACAAGGACTGCACGTCGGAAGGCTGCTCCGAGATCCGCGACGCACTGCAGGCCGATGATCGCGTGGAATCGGTGACCTTCCGTAACCGCGAGCAGTCCTACGAGCGCTTCGCCGAACTGTTCAGCAAGTCTGACCCGGTGCTTGTGCAGGAGACCTCCCGCGATTCCATGCCGGCGGCGCTTCACGTGCGACTGACGGATCCCACGGATACCGCGCCGATTGACAAGATCCGCGACAAACCACAGGTCACCTTCATCGCAGACCAGGCAAGCGATGTGCGCGGCCTGGCCGATTCCATGGACTCTTTCCGCAACGCCACCTTCATCGTGGCAGCAGCCCAGGCACTGGCGGCGATCTTCCTCATCTCCAACATGGTGCAGCTCGCGGCCTACAACCGCCGCGAAGAGATCTCGATTATGCGCATGGTCGGCGCCACCCGCTGGTTCACCCAGGCACCGTTCATCGTGGAGGCAGTGATCTCCGTGTTCATCGGTGCCGTGGTGGCTACGCTCGGCGTGTGGCTGGCCAAGTCCCAGCTGGTAGACCCGATGCTGAGTACGGTGTATGAGAACCTGCTCGTGGCCAAGCTGCCGGATTCCGCGGTGTGGACTGTCATGCCGTTGGTGGGCCTGGGCGCGCTGGTGGTGTCTGGTCTGGTTGCGCAGGTGGCGCTGCGCTCCTACGTTCGTAAGTAACTTATGGCTAAGAAGAAGAAAAACCCCGGCGCAGGCGTCATCGCCGCAAACCGCAAGGCGCGGCATGATTACACGATCCTGGACACGTACGAGACCGGGATCGTCCTCCAAGGCACGGAGATCAAGTCCCTGCGCGACGGCAAGGCCTCACTCGTCGAGGCCTACGCGACTATCGACGACGGTGAGGTCTGGCTCCGCAACCTCCACATCCCCGAGTACTCGATGGGTTCGTGGACAAACCACTCGCCGCGTCGCACCCGCAAGCTGCTCATGCACCGCCGCGAGATCGACTCGCTGGAGGGCAAGATCCGCGACGGCAACAAGACCCTCGTGCCGCTGAAGCTCTACCTCAAGGATGGTTTAGCCAAGGTTGAGCTGGGGCTTGCCCAAGGTAAGCAGGACTACGACAAGCGTCAAGCCATCAAGCGCCGCACGGAAGACCGTGAGATCGCGCGTGATCTTGGCCGGAAGTTTAAAGGGATCAAGGCATGAAAAAGGCACTCATCACCGGTGCCACCCGCGGTATCGGCCGCGCGATCGCGGAAGAGCTGGGCAAGGACCACCATGTGATTGCGGGGGCGTCGCGGGATGCGGCGGGGGTCGTGGATAAGCTGCCCAGCGCTGAGCCCTTCGAGGTTGACCTGCGCGATCCGGCCGCGATCCGTGAGGCCACGCGCGGTATCGAGGAGCTCGATGTCCTCGTGCTCAATGCGGGTGTGCTGCACAAGGGGCCTTTTGAGAAGCTTAACGACGACATCTGGCGCGAAACCCTTGACCTCAACGTGATTGCCCCTGTTATTTTGACCCGGGAGCTGCTGCCGGCGCTGCGCCGCTCAAATGGCCTGATCATCGCGATCAACTCTGGTGCCGGCTTCCATGGCGTGCCCGAGCACTCCGCATACTGTGCCTCGAAGTTCGCGCTGAAGGGCTTCACCGACACGTTGGCATTGGAGGAGAAGGGGAGAGTGCGCGTCACCTCCATCCACCCAGGCCGAACCGATACTGACATGCTGGCTGGCCCGCAGTTCGGCGACCGCCCGAAGATGGACGCCACCAACGTCGCGCGCGCCGTCCGCCTTGCCGTCGATGCTGGCCCCGGCGCAACCGTCGAATTCCTGCGCGTTGCCCCATCCGGCCTGGCGTAGTAACCTTGATCTTCCTGCACGGTTTCTTACCGCGCAGGACGTCTAAATCAAGGGGATGACTTGGTTTCGACTTCGCTGACCAATCCAGGGGAAGCGTGCCGGTGCAGGCTGGAGACCACCGACTTAAGCGTCGCAGCACTTCATAAACGCAGAGAAGAACTCTCAGCGTGACTACGCCCTCGCTGCCTAAGTAGCGACCGCGTGTCTGTCAGGCCGGGCTTGCTCCCGCCCCGGATCCTGGCATCGACTAGGGAGCTTGCCCTCTCACCGTGTCAGTGAGGTGCTTGGAGGGGACTTCTTTTACTGACTGGGCCCATCATCCGGACATGTTCGTCTGATCCGGAGGGTCGAGTAGAGATCCTGTGCGAACTGCGCACGGAGAAGCCCTGGTGCAGTGGCGAAGGACCCGGGTTCAATTCCCGGCATCTCCACTATTCGGATAATCCCCCGGTTTCGTGACCGGGGGTTTTTCCATGTCTGGCCTGGCCTCAGCCGCAGAACCCGAACCCTAGAACCCGAACTTCGCATCGTGTTGTCAGGGGGTGAATGCGCCACTTCGACCGGGAGGTAGTTGTGACGCGTTGGACTCCGAAGGAGATTAAGGATGCCGCTGTTGAGCGGGTAGCTGCAGGTGAGGCGGTGAGGGTGGTTGCGCGTGATGTCGGTGTTGGTGTCGATGCGGTTTATAGCTGGGTGAAGGCTCAAGGGTTGGTGCCTCCTTGGGAACGTTTGAGTCGCCAGCGTGACCCCCTCGTCCAGAACGCTACGGAGTTAGTACGTGCAGGGATGTCGATCACACGCGCAGCAGAAACGGTTGGGATTTCTCCTGGATTGCTGCATGGCAGGTTGAAGAAAGCTGGTGTCATCACGGTGCGTCCCGGCCGTCCTCCTGTGCCAGCTGATGAGCGTAAACAGGCTGTGGCACGCGTTCTGGCCGGCGAAAGTGCCCTGAGTGTGGCTCGTACTGTCGGTGTGCATCCTTCCACTGTGTATGAGTGGATAAAGCAGGCGCGGATTGCAACAGGCGGTGATAATTCAGGCCAACTGCAGTGCAGTGAATCCACTGATCAGATGGTGACGGTGTCGCAGTCGGCCCAGTGGAACAAACCGGGTGAAGATACCTTTGTGCCAGCACCAATGAAAACTCAAGCCGCTGTTGAGCCTACCGGCGGTGTACCTAGTAAACAGGCCTTAGTAGGGCGTGGGCGCAGGCTGACTATTGAAGACCGCGTCGCTATTGAAGCAGGGTGTCGAGCTGGCGATTCGGCACGAGCTATCGCGCAGAAGATCGGGCGGCATCACAGCGTCGTCGCTCGTGAGATCACTCGTAATGGTTGGAAGATTATCGGCGACAGGGGTGTAGAGCAGATGCTGTATAACGCCCACAGCGCTGCAACTTCCAGCGCTAGTAAGATGGCGCGCCCAAAACTGCGCAAGCTTGATGAAAACCTCGCATTGCGTGGTGTGGTGATCAATGGTCTTGCCCGTAGATGGTCGCCAGGGCGTATCAGTACTTGGCTTGAGCATGCTTTCGTCAATGATGAAAGCATGCGCATTTCCCACGAAGCGATCTACAGTGCCTTGTACATCCAAGGCAAAGGCAGCCTGCGTGCCGAGCTTGAAACAGTGATGAAGACCCAAAACGTCCTTATCCGCGGCGGCACAACACGCAAACGCCGCTCCCGAAACGCCGGTGTATTAACAGGTCGCCCCTGGATCAAAGGCGCCGAGATTACCCGCCGCAGCCCTGAAGTCGATGACCGGGCTGTCCCTGGACACTGGGAAGGTGACCTTGTGATCGGCAAAGGTGGTAAAAGTGCGCTTATTACCCTGGTAGAGCGCACAAGTCGCTACACCTTGCTGGGACACCTGCCCGATGAACACAGCTCGAAAACAGTGGTTGAAACCCTGCAGGAAATGGTCAAAGACCTCAACGCTGAGCAGCTAAAGACCATCACCTGGGATCAAGGCAAAGAAATGGCCCTAACAGCACAAGTGCAAATCAAAAACGGATGCAAAGTGTACTTCTGTGACCCTCACTCGCCGTGGCAAAGACCCACCAACGAAAACACTAACGGCGAAATCAGACGAAGGTTCTACAAAAAGGGCACAGACTTCGCCACCATCACACCCGAACACGTGGCTTGGGTCCAAGATGAACTCAACGAAACACCCCGACAAATCCTCGGTGGCGCAACGCCCCGTGAAATACTCAACGAACTATTCAAGCGTGGCGCATCCACCGCTTGATCCCGCCCATGAAAAGCGCCAACTTTCGGGGTCTAGAGTTCGGGTTTTAGCTCACCTATGACCCGGCCAGGGGAGAAAGCCTCGGTTACCTATGTGCTAAGACATTAGGGTGACCGCGCCGATTCGTGCGCTTGGAATTAGGAGAAAGAAGGCTCCCCGGTGCAGATGATCTGGCGCAAGAGGTTGGTCTGTGTCACGCTGTGTGCGGTGAGTCTGCCAGCGATGAGCGCGTGTGATGGAGCCCAAGAAGCGGTGGAGCAGCCAATAGCCAAGCCAGCCTGGCTGGGCGGCACGGTGGAGATCACCGATAACTCGGGGACGAAGACGGTGCCGTTCCAGCCGAAGAGAGTCGTGGCCTTAGACCCCGGGATCGCGGTGCTGCTGGAGGACCTGGGGGTGGACGCGGATTATGGGTCGACGCCGGCGGAGGTTGCGCGCCTGGAGCCGGACTTGGTGGTGATCGGGGCGAAGACGTCCCACTCGCCGGCCGATTTCGGCGAGGTAGCGGTGGTAGATCTTGCCCCGCGGAAGGAACAGCCGCTGGATTGGGAAGTGGTGCGCCAGGCGCAGGTGCTGGGGAAGATCTTCGGTAAGGAAGAAGAGGCCAAGCAGCTTGACGACGACTTCTCGGCCGCCCTCAAACGCGCCCGTAACGCCGCGAAGAAAAGCTGGACAGCCGCAGCGGTTCAGGTCGTGGACGGCAAAATCTTGCCTTTAGACAAGGATGGCGGAAAGCTCTTCGGTCCAGTGATGGAGATGGTGGGACTTGAACCGGTGACGTTGGCGGAGAAGCCGGATGTGATCTTGGTCAGTGAGCCGTCGCCGCTGCACACCGCGGAGAGTTACCAGTCAACGATCAGGCAGCTGGATAAGGACCCCACGATGAAGAATGTGCCGGCGGTGAAGAAGGGCAATGTCTACGTCGCGCCGTATTCCACGCCGCCAGAAGGGACGCTGACTGCGTACACGCAAATGTTCAACGAGTTGGCTAACCACTGGTCAGCAATTTATTAGGACGGGTATTGACTCTCAGTGGTCATATGGTAGGTTAGGCAACGCTTACCAAACTTTCGTTGGACAAGGAGTGTTATGTCCCGTAATTCTTGGCTCGCAGGCCGCCGTCCGGTGCGCGCTGCTGTTGCCCTTTTCGCCGCTGCTTCGCTCGCCCTCGTTGGCTGTGCACAGACCGACAACAACACAGCGCAGGAGACCACGGCTGTAGCCGAGGCGAAGACCGTCACCATTGAAGACAATGAGGGCACCAAGGAGGTTCCGGTAAACCCGACGTCCGTCGTCGCGCTGGATAACCGCAGCTTCGAAATCCTGGATGAGTGGGGCGTGAAGCCGGTTGCGGCTGCTCGTGCACTCGTGCCGGAGACCATTCCGGGAATTGCGGATGATGAGGACATCGTGGACATCGGCAACCACCGCGAGCCGAACCTGGAGGCCATCGTCGCGGCTGACCCGCAGGTGATCGTTTCTGGCCAGCGCTTCACCAAGTACAACGAGGAGATTGAGAAGCTCGTTCCGGACGCAGTTCTCGTGGACTTGGAGCCGCGCAAGGATCAGCCACTGGATGAGGAGTTCCTCCGTCAGGTCAACGCGCTGGGCAGGATCTTTGACAAGGAGGAAGAGGCCAAGAAGATGGCCGATAACTTCAGCAAGGCTCTTGAGCGCGCCCGCGAGGCATACAACAAGGACTGGAAGGTCATGGCGGTAAACGTCTCCGGTGGTGAGATCGGCTACGTTGCACCGAAGGTTGGCCGTACCTGGGGCCCGCTGTTTGACTTGCTTGGTCTGACTCCGGCGCTGGAGGTTGCAAATGCCAGCGATGACCACAAGGGTGATGATATTTCGGTAGAGGCCATTGCTGAGGCTAATCCGGACTGGATGCTCGTTCTGGACCGCGATGCTGCTATCCGCAAGGAGGATTCCGCGCCGGCGAAGCAGGTTCTGGATGACAGTGAGGCGCTGAAGAACGTGACCGCCATCAAGGAGGGCCACATCTACATCGCTCCGGCAGACACGTACACTAATGAGTCGATCATTACGTACACCGAGATTCTCAATGCTCTTGCAGATCAGTGGGAGGCTGGCGCTTAGTGCCGCATCGCTTATCGACGACCCGCCCGCGGCTTCTTGATACGAAGCTGCTGGCGGGTATCGCCGTTGTCGGAGCCTTACTGACAGTGTCTTTGATGGTGGGGCAGTACGACATCCTGGGCAGCGAAGAAGGAACTGAAATGTTCTGGATCACGCGCGTGCCACGCACCATCGCGCTGGTCTTGTCCGGCATGGCCATGGCTATGAGTGGCATGGTGATGCAGCTGCTCACTCAGAACAAATTCGTGGAACCCACCACCACCGGCACGACTGAATGGGCGGGCCTTGGCCTGCTGGTGGCGCTGTACTTCATTCCTAATTCATCGCTAACCGTGCGCATGATCGTGGCAGTGATCTTTGCCTTCATAGGAACAATGGTCTTCTTCTTCTTCTTGAGGAAGGTGACTCTGAAGTCTTCCCTGGTGGTGCCCATCATCGGCATCATGCTGGGTGCTGTGATTAGTTCCATTTCTACGTTCTTTGCCATGAAGACGGATATGCTCCAGTCCCTCGGTATTTGGTTTGCGGGCTCGTACACCTCGATCATCCGTGGGCAGTATGAAGTGCTGTGGACCGTGGGCATCGTGGTGGTGGCGGTGTTCATCTTTGCGGACCGGCTCACTATCGCCGGCCTGGGTAAAGACATTGCCGTGAACGTTGGCCTGAACTATGAGCGCATCGTGCTGCTCGGCGTGGGTCTCGTGGCCATTGCCTCCGGTGTGGTCACCGTGGTCGTGGGCATGCTGCCCTTCCTGGGGCTCATCGTGCCCAACCTCGTCTCCATGGTGCGCGGGGATGACCTACGCTCAAACCTTCCATGGGTGTGCCTCGTTGGCGTGGCCGTGGTGACCATCTGCGACATCATCGGTCGCACCATTATCGCCCCGTTTGAAATGCCAGTTTCGGTGATCCTTGGCATCGTCGGCGCGTTCGTTTTTGTGGCCCTGATTGCTAAGAAGGTGCGCGCATGATCGAGACGGATAGTGGAAGGAATGTGGGGGCGTTCCAGACGTCGACAAGCAAAAAGCGCTATTGGATGATCCTTGCGGTGCTTGCGGTGATTGCTGCGGCGAGTGCGTGGGGCCTGCTGGCGTACCAGAATCCGATGGAATTTGGCACACGTGGCTACTGGCTGATTGCTGAAAGGCGAGCAAACTCCGTGCTAGTCATGGCCATCGTTGCGCTGTGTCAGGGCATGGCTACGGTGGCGTTTCACACGGTGACCGGCAACCGCATCATCACTCCTTCCATCATGGGGTTTGAGGCGCTGTATGTGGCGATTCACACCTCGACCGTGTACTTCTTTGGCGCAGCTGGGTTGATTAATGCGCGCACGCTGGACATGTTCATCCTCCAGCTTGTTGTCATGGTGGGCTTTACACTGCTGCTGTATTCATGGCTGCTGACTGGCGAGAACAACATGCACGCGATGCTGCTTATCGGCGTGGTGATCGGCGGGGGACTAGCTAGCCTTTCGACGTTCATGCAGCGCATGCTCGCTCCGAGTGAATTCGACGTGCTCACAGCGCGCCTTTTCGGCTCCGTGAACAACGCTGACCCGCAGTATTTCCCTGTGGCCATTCCGCTCGCGCTTGGCGCTGCGCTGTTGCTTTACGTGCATTCGCGCACGCTCAATGTTCTTGCGCTAGGCCGTGAACCGGCCGTGAACCTGGGTGTCAACCACCGCGCGCATGCGATCTACGTGCTCGTCCTGGTGAGCGTGCTCATGGCCATTTCCACGGCTCTCGTTGGGCCGATGACGTTCCTCGGCTTCCTGGTAGCCACTTTGGCTTACCAGTTCGCCGACACCTACGATCACCGGTATATCTTCCCGATGGCCACGTTGATCGGATTCGTTGTGCTCACCGGGTCCTACTTCGTCATGAACCACATTTTCTACGCTCAAGGCATCGTGTCCATCATCATCGAGTTGGTGGGTGGTCTTGTCTTCCTTGCCGTCATTCTGAGAAAGGGGACGCTGTGATCAAGCTGTCATCTATCGCGAAGGGGTACGGCGAAGAAGTCTCCATCGGTCCTATTGATCTGGAGATTCCCGCCGGTGGCATGACCGCTCTCATTGGCCCCAATGGTGCCGGTAAGTCAACGCTGCTCACCATCATTGGCCGCTTGCTGTCCCAGGATGCGGGGACCGTTGCTATTGGTAACCGCGATATTTCCTCTATGAAGGGCAAAGACCTGGCCAAGGAGCTCTCTATCTTGCGTCAGGAGAATAACTTTGTGACGAAGTTGACCGTGCGTCAGCTCGTCGGCTTCGGCCGATACCCGTACAGCAGGGGACGGTTGACCGCGGAAGATGAGGAAATCATCTCCCGCTACATCGACTTCCTTGGCCTCACGGGGCTTGAGGGCCGCTACCTGGACCAGCTCTCTGGTGGTCAGCGTCAGCGCGCATACGTTGCGATGGTTCTCGCGCAAGAGACTGACTATGTGCTTCTCGACGAACCCCTCAACAACCTCGACATCTCCCACTCCGTGGACATGATGCGTCACCTGCATGATGCTGCCGAGAAGATGGGTCGAACCGTCATTGTTGTGCTGCACGACATCAACTTTGCTGCGCGCTACGCCGACTATATCTGCGCGGTAAAGGACGGCAAGATCGTCCAATTCGGTACGCCTGAACAGGTCGTTCGTGCAGATCTCCTGTCTGAGATCTTCGGCACGGACATCGACGTGATCAACACGTCCCGTGGCCCCATTGCGGCGTACTTCTAAGTTGTTCATGAAGTCGTCATAGTCACGATGACATGCAGTTTTAACCCGAGTTTGCATTCTTTAAACGAATGGGGTTAATGTATGAATCCGTCCTTGAGGCGGTTACCGAAAGGTAAACGCAACGTAAGGACGACAATAAAACGATATTGCAAGCGAGTTGACACAGAGTGTCGGTTCAAAGTAATGTCGAGCAAGCCGCTTCAAACGGAGCCGATACGGTTTCGCGGAGAGTGTGCGTGTGTTGTGTGAGAACTCGATAGTGTGCCAATGATTTTTTGTTTGGTTGGTTTGTGACTGTTTACTCCGT
>NZ_JASPJJ010000011.1:0-69975 GCF_030232825.1 Corynebacterium sp. MSK044 | reverse complement strand
TCTACGACAACGGTATCGACACCGAGTACACCCACTCAATCGGCATCCAAAAAGGCCAAATCTAACCCCACGACACGCCGGGGCCAGACACACTTTTTGACCCTTAACCCACCAGCTAGTGCACCAAATGGCGATCCGATCACAAAATGAAGAAGGCCCCTACCAGCGTTTCCACTGGTAGGGGCCTTATCTTAGTAGCGGGGGCTGGATTCGAACCAACGACCTCTGGGTTATGAGCCCAGCGAGCTACCGAGCTGCTCCACCCCGCGTCGAGTGATATGTAATTCACCTGCTGTCTAAATGACAACGGCGTTAACTATACGCACGGGGTACTAGAACGACAAATCCCCTGGCTGCCGCTTTGTTGTTGCGGTTGGGCAACCAGGGGATGTGCTGGTGGCTACTGGATGCTCTGGTAGTCCTTGACGGCGCGGTCAAGGTTGTCCAGGGCCTTGCCGTATTCCTCGAAGGAGCCGTGGCGGGCGTTTTCGATGCCACGCAGGGCGTCGTCGATAGCCTTCAGTGCGGAGTCCTTGTTGTTCGGGCTGTCCGCTGGCTTGGGCTTGTCTTCCTTGTCGGTGTCGGCGGCAGCATCCTTGGGTTCGGTGGTGTTCCCGTCAGCGTCGACAATGCTGATGTCCTGGGCTTCCTTCGCGTCAATGCCCACCTGGCTGAGAGCCTGGGAGACAGTCGGCGCGTAGCCCACGCGGCCCTTGTAGAACACGAGGACGCGGAGCAGCTTCGGGAATGCGGATTCCTGGTCCTTGCGCTGCGAGTAGATCGGCTCAACATAGAGGATGTCCCCGCCCGCCACCGGGAGGGTGAGCAGGTTGCCGTTCTTCAGGGTGTTGGAACCCTCCCACAGCGTGCGGTCACGTGCCACCTGGTCGGAGGACATGAGGGCGTCCTGCGCCTGCTTCGGACCTTGGGTCTGCGTGTTGGTGGGTAGGACACGGACGGTGATCTTGCCGTAGTTATGCGGATCAGACGTCACGGTCATGTGCGCAGCGAGGAACTCACGGCTCAGGCCACGGTACGGGGTGATCAGCTGGAAAGACGGCTTGGAGGTCTCCGGATCAGCGGCCACAACGTAGTACGGCGGCTGGTTCAGTTCCTTACGGCCTTCCGGTGCCGTCGGGTCATTCGGGACGGACCAGAATGCGTCGTTGTTGAAGAACACGCCCGGGTCAGACACGTGGTAGCGGGCCAGCAGTTCACGCTGAACTTTGAACAGGTCCTCCGGGTAACGCAGGTGCTCATGCAGGGTGTCCGGTATGTCCCCGGATGGCTTCACCGTATCGGGGAACACTCCCATCCACGCCTTGAGTACCGGGTCTTCTTCGTCGAAAGCGTAGAGCTCCACCGTGCCGTCGTAGGCATCAACCGTTGCCTTGACGGAGTTGCGGATGTAGCCCACCTCATTGTTCACCAAACGCTGGTTAGTGCCATCCGGATTGAGGGCATCCTGCGTGGTGTCCTGCAGGGAGGTGCGGGTGGAGTACGGCAGTGCGGACAGCGTGGTGTATCCATCGACGATCCACTTGATGCGGCCGTCCACCACCGCCGGGTAGGTCATCTGGTCCGTGGTCAGCCACGGGGCAACCTTTTCCACGCGCTTGCGCGGATCACGGTCGTAGAGGATCTTGGATTCCTTGCCCACGCGGTCAGACAGGATGAGGTTCATCTCCTGGTACTTCAGGGCAAAAGCAGCACGGTCAATCCAGTTGCCAATGCCCACGCCGCCTTCACCGTCGTAGGTGAAGGAGGATGTATCGGTGTCATACTCCAGCGGGCCCTGGCCCACGTCGCCGACGATGGCGTAATCCAAGCCGTCGTTAGCAGAAGCGATGACCGGGCCGTAGTAGACGCGAGGCTGCTCCGCGCGGATACCCAGCTCCTCCGCGTCTTCCTTCTCCGCAGCATTGGCGTTGGACTGCAGGTCGGACACGGTGAACACCGGCAGGCCACCGCGGGTGGAGCCAGCGTCCTGTGCTGCCTCATCGACGATGTTGGCCTGGGCGGCCACGAAGCCATTGCCGTGGGTGTACACGGTGTGGCGGTTCAGCCAGTCACGCTGGTTCTCACGCAAGGCATTCGGGTCCAGCTCACGGGCAGCAACGACAAAGTCGCGCATCTCACTATCGACCTCATAGCGGTCCATGGCCAGGTTCTTTGGAAAGCCGTAGAAGTTACGCAGCTGCTGGTTCTGCGTAAACGTCGGCGCCAGAATGTCCGGGTCGAGCAGGCGGATGTTCGAGATCGTCGCCGAATCATTGCCCACGTCCCCATCGTTGGCGGGCTCCGCGCCCCAGTTCGTTTCGTAGGTGACCTTGTCATCGGTCAGGCCATAAGCCTCCCGCGTTGCCTCAATATTGCGGGCGATGTACTCGGACTCACGCTCCTGGCGGTTCGGGTTCACAGAGAACTGCTGGATCAAAGCTGGCCAGGCCTGGCCGATAACCAGGGAGGACAGGACCATCAGCACGGTTGCCAGAACCGGGATGCGGAAGTCCTTGAACACGATGGAAGCAAAGAAGGCCGCGGCAACCAGCACTGCGATGACAATGAGGATGATGCGCGCCGGCAGTTGGGCATTGATATCGGTGTAGGACGCACCGGTGAAGATGTCATTCTTGCCGTACAGCAGGCTGTAGCGCTGCAGCCAGAAATCAAAGGCCTTAACCAGCATCCACAGACCAGCGGTGCCTGCCAGCTGGATGCGTGCAGCCTTAGAGATGTAGCCCTTGGTGCCAGCCACCTGGTTGGCCACGCGGATACCACCCAGGAGATACTGCCCCACCGCACCGACGAGGAAGGCAACAACCAACAGCATGGACAGCACGCTGACAAACAGGGACAGCGCTGGCAGGGCGAAGGCGTAGAAGCCAAGATCACGGCCAAACTGCGCGTCGGTGGAACCGAAATCACCACCATTAAGCCACAACATGAACGTACGCCACGTGCTCTGCCCCAGCACACCGGTGACCACACCGACAATGACGGGCACCCAGCGCACCAGGCCACGGACAGTGGACTGGATGGATTCCTGGTACTGCGCCACCGGCGAATTCGGGTCCGAGAAAATCGACGTCTGCTCACGCGTGCGCCACGTGAACGCGGCGGCGGCAAAGGTGATACCGGCACCCACGAGGGCGAACAGGATGAACAAGACGATGCGGACCAAGATCACCTTGGTGAACACGCCGCGGTAGCCCAGCTCGCCGAACCAGCGGAACTCCGTGTACACATTCACCAGCATGGGAATCAGCAGGGTGAGTACCGCGATAATTCCAAAGACCACCAGCATGGTGTTGGATTTCCGCGGCTTCGGGCGGGGGATATTTAGGCGCGTGGCCAAAATCGAAGCTCCTTCGACAATCTATGAAAAACGGCTCGGGGTGAGGCTATGTAAGCTTCAACACTAATTTCCTTAACGCTTAAAAGACCAGAAGGGTTCCCGCACAGTGTCTGAGCACACCCCCGCGCTGACGCAACAAGCGCTGAACAAGGCCATGATGGAGGCCGTCGAATTCGTCCACGCCGAAGGGTGGGATGCGGCACCAACGTTGTTTGCGCTGGTTCCCACCGCGTTGGTGGCCGATCAAATGGCGGGACTCGAGGATGAATCCGCGCCGTTAACGTTGATCGTCCAGGAGGAGATTCCGGCGCACATCCAGCCCGGGTCAGATGAATTGGGTGATTACCTCACGCGTTTGGCGTGGCCGGAGGAGGTCGCAGGGGTGATCTTGGCCCAAGAGATCATGTTTAAGGACACTGCTGAGGCCTATAGGCCTCAGCAGAATCAGCCTGCACGTCCCGCTCGCCTGTTTTCCGGTGTGCTGCGGGAGGAAGGGCTGGAGTTGACGCTGCTGCAGATCCGGCCGACGGAGGAAGAGTTGGAGGCCGCTGGCCCGTTTGCTCAGGATGAGATCCAGCTGCGTGGGGGTCCGGGAGTCGCCCCCGCGGTGATCGGCGCGCTACGATACAGCCTGGAGAATGAATAAGGAGCTCACCCTCGTGCCGTCACTGTCAATGCGTCGCCTCGCCTGCGTCCCCGCAGCTCTCTCTTTGAGCGTTGCTCTTGTTGCATGCTCCTCGAAGGAGGAACCAACACCAAAGCCAACGCCATCAAGCACGCAGGCAACCAGCACGGAGTCGCAGACAAGCACGGAAGAAACGACGACGGAGGCGAGTGAGAGCTCGTCCACGGCGACGTCGACAAGCAGTAAGCGTCGGCGCGATGATGCGCAGGTTGTTGAGGATGTGCGGGAGAAGTTCGCCTCGCTCGCGCCTGAATCGCTTTTCGACGACTTGGATACCTGCGTTGAAACCAGCCTCAAGGGCTCCTACGACTGCTCCGGCTCAACCGTGGGGCAGCTGCAATTCTTTGCCTCGACGTCCATGGCGGAAGACACCGCGGATGTGCTCACTGGCCTGTCCAGCTCCCGCGTGGTGCAGGAAACCGATGAGAAGCTGGTGGGCTGGTCCATGCTGGGCAAGACCGCGGTGATCACCGTGGTGGATAAGAAGGAAGGCAAGGTCCTCCAGCAGATGGTGGCTAGTGATGTGGATGATCCGGAACAGCGGATCTTCATGCTTGGCCTGGCGGACAGCTACTCAGAGCCGACCGATGAGTCATCTGCTGCTACGACGACTGCAGTAAAGAAGACCTCGAACTAATCTGCCGCGCAGGTAGTCACCGGGCGGCCGGCGGCGAAGTCTTCCATCGCGGAGATCGCATCATCGATGTTGGTCACGCTGGCCACCGTCATGTTTCCGGCATCAGCCTTACGTGCCTCCGCACAGTTCTTCTCTGGTGCGAGGAAAAGCTCCGCACCGCCATCGCGCGCGCCCTCAATCTTGTGGGTGATCCCGCCGATCGGCCCCACGGTACCGTCCTCAGCGATGGTGCCTGTGCCCGCGACCTTTCGGCCGCCATTGAGCTCACCCGGTGACAGTTTGTCGATCACGGCGAGACTGAAAATCATGCCCGCGCTCGGCCCACCAATGTCATTGAGGTTGTAATTCACCGTGACATCCCCTGCCGGTTCAGACGTCATGGTCACACCAAGCAACGGCAACATCTCATCTTCTGGGTTGGTACCCAACGTGATGGACGCGGTGGCCGGTTCATCGTTGCGCAGATACTCCACCTCAATGGTCTCCCCCGGCGTGTGCTCCCGCACGATGTTCTGCACCTGCTGTGGTTCTGTGACCTCGCGGCCGGCAACCTTGGTCAGCACATCTGCGGGCTCAAGCACGCCTGCTGCTGGCGCATCTTTGAGCACCCCGTGGACCAGGACACGGGTGGGTTCGCCGAGATAGCGCATCGCTGCCACCGTCGCTGCCGCTTCGGAAGCCACGAAGGCTTGTTCGTTGATCTGCCGCATCTCATCATCCGACACACCCTTGGGCATGATCTGGCCCAGCGGGACGATCGTGTCTTTGTGGATGATCCAGCGGCTCAGCGCCTGCGCCATGGACATGTTCGTGCGCACGGACACCGTGGTCATGTCCAACGTGCCCGAGGTTTCGTCCACCTCCGCGCCCTCAATGTCAATGACCGGGGTGCCCTGCACATCCCCCAATGTGTTAAACGTCGGGCCTGCCCCCTGCGCCACATACGGCACGGTGAGCTTGATGTTCGTGCCAGGAACACCGCCCACCAGAAACACCGCCGCGATGAGAGCCAAGGGCACACCCGTGGCAATCACGCCGCGGCGCAGGCCGTTGCGCTTCGCGGGCTTAGTTGGTTCGATGGCCGCTGTGGTGTCGGTGGGCTGATTCACGGCTGTTAAGCCTACAACAGAGGCTAGGTGGCACATCACCGGCAGATGTTCGCTTACAGCGTTGGGCATCCGGGCGTTATTCCTCGCAGTCACTTCCATTACGCCGGTAGGCTGGCCACCATGGCTAATGGATTCGGGTTCTCTTTCCCCAACGACGACCGTGATGATCGGGACGACCGCGATGACCGTGATGGTCAGGGTGGCCAGGACGGTCGCGGTGATCGCGGCGATCAGCACAACCCGTTTGCCCAATTCGGCTTCAACTTCGGTGGTGGCCAGGGCTTTGGCGGTAACTTCAGCGGTAACCTGTCCGACATTTTGAACCAGTTCGGTGAGATGCTCGGTGGCGGGGTGCCGGGCGCTGGTTCTGAGTCCGGATCCGCACCGAAACAGGACGCGGTGAACTTCGACGTTGCGCTGCGTGCAGCCCGCCAAGTGTTGAAGAACCCGCGTGGGGCCACCGCGAATGATGCCACTGCGGTCACCGAATCTGTGCGCTTGGCCAACCTCTGGTTGGATGACGCATCCACGTTGCCCGATTCCGGTGCGCGGCCGGAGGCCTGGAGTACGGATGATTGGGTGAAGAACACCCTGCCCACCTGGAAGCGCATGGTCAGCCCGGTGGCGGAGCACATGGGCCGCGCCCAGCTGGATGCGATGCCGGCGGAAGCACGTGAGATTTTCGGCCCGATCACGCAGATGCTCGGCCACTTCAACTCCATGAACTTCGGCGCACGTTTTGGCAGTGCGCTGGGTGATCTGGCTAATCAGACGCTGACTGGTAATGACTTTGGTCTGCCCGTCGCCCCCACCGGCGTCATCGGCATCGTGACCAAGAACGTGGAGCCGATTTCCGCGCAGTTGTCTGTCCCCGGCCAGGAAGTGCTCGTGTATGTCAGTGCACTGGAGGCAGCCCGTCAGCGTCTGTTCACCCACGTGCCGTGGTTGGTGGAGCGCATTATCTCCTCCGTGGAGGAATACTCCATCGGCTTGGAGCTGGATACCTCTCACATCGAGGAAAAACTGCGGGAACTGAACCTGGAATCGGGTGACCCGATACAGATGCAGGAAGCGATGCAGAACTTGCAGGACATGGATCTATCCCCACGCATCACCTCCCGCAATGCGGCTGCCACCGCACGTCTGGAGACTTTGCTCGCGCTCGTCGAAGGCTGGGTCGATGTTGTGGTGGAAGAAGCACTCGCTGAGCGTATTCCGTCCACCAGTGCTCTGGCTGAGTCCTGGGCGCGCCGCCGCGCAACGGGTGGCTCTGCAGAGAATGCCTTCTCCAACGTGGTGGGCATTGAGCTTGGTACCCCAAGGACCCAGGAGGCTGCCGAGTTGTGGCGCCGCGTCACCCAAGCCGTCGGCGTGGAACGTCGCGATAAGGTTTGGGACCACCCGGACTTCCTCCCCACGGCTGAGCACCTGGACAACCCAGCTGCGTTCATTGACACGTTGCTGGATGATGCGACAGATTCCGCCTTCGATGAGGAGATTGCCAAGCTCGAAGAGATGCTGGCCAATGAGCCCGCGCCGGATGAGGACGATCAGGACGGTGCTGAAGGCACTGACGGCACCGAAGACACGAAGGACTAGCTCGGCCCAAACCGCTGATAGGCCTCCAAGTAGCCCTTCGCCCGCTCGGCGTGGGGCACTTTGTCTGCCTGCTCCCAAAAATCAGGGCCGTGACCAGGGATGTAGGTGTGCACGAGTTCGTGGACGAGGAGGGTATCCACGACCCAATCGGGTGTGTCCTTCAACCGGTCGCTGATCCGGATGTCCCCGGTGGACACGGTGCATGAGCCCCACTGCGTGTTGTGGTTCGTCGCCCAGCGCACCGAACCAATGTGCGCCCGACCGTCGAGGACCGTGCGGTTGAGTGTTTCTGCGCGGGTGCGAAGTTCCTCGTCGGATGCGCGTTGGGTTGTTGTCTTCTTGGCCAGTTTGGCCAGGATCTCCTCCACCGCGTCACGTTCCTGCCGCGCACTGAAGTGTGCTGGGATGCGCACTTCAATCCGCTCACCCTTGTGCCGTGCTTGCACGGTGCGAGTGCGCCGCGCGGAGCGGATGATGTCCACGCCTTCCGGCGGCCAATCACCACTGTGAACTGGGGTGTTGTGTCGAGGCATAGCGCGCGGTGGTCTTTCTGTGGTTCGATAGTGTCCACATGTTGTTCGGGGGAACGTTCATTTAGGGGGGACTTTGAAGGATTCCACATTAGTCACGCTTGCACGCGGCGTGCACGTTTCATGCCGGGACTCAGGCGTCCTGCAATTCGGTATGGACGCCACGCGCTGCGGCATCGTCGAAACGCAATTCGCGGATGCTCTACGCCCACTTCTCGCCGGGCTAACCACGCCCGCACGTATCCACGAGGTGCGCACCATGCTGATGGGCATCGACGGGTTTACGGAAGGAGCTGCGCGTTCGCTTATCGACGACCTTGTGGCCTACCGCATCCTCACCCCCACCGCCACTACCCCCGTGGCCATGGTGGGATCCTCCCCACTAGCCAAAGAGCTGCGCGCACTTCTGGAGGACTCCGGTGTGACCGTGCGGGTACCCCTCGGACACGAATCCGATGGTGCTTTTCTGTACCGGTTGGCCGAACATGTTCCGCTGGTGGTTGTGAATCGCGTTGCCCAGCACATTGCCGTCGACAGGCAATTGACTAAACAGCGGACGTGGAACATCCCTGTTGTCACGGTGGATGCGCGCATCGTGGTGGGGCCCATCAGTCAAGGTAGTTCTGGCCCCTGCCTCGTGTGCGCGGAGTTCTATCTCCTTGACCGTGATCCCGGCTTGCACCAAGTGGCCACCACACTGCCCGATGGACCACCCTCCACTGATCCTGTGGTTCTTTCAGCTGGGGCTTCAGCGGCCGCGGCACTCATCCGTCGCGCAGCCGACGTTGCCATGCCCCCGGGAATTACCGCGGGCGCGTTGCAACGGGGCACCACGGTAGCAGTGGATCCCTTTGGGCCTGTTCCGGTGAACACGGAAGTCGTCGACAAGCATTCCCGCTGCCCTGTGTGCGCGATTTAGCGGTAATCCTCCAGCACCCCGAGGACATCTTCCCCGTACTGCTCTAACTTCGCCGGCCCGATACCGGAGATACTCAGCAGGCCAGCAGCCGTTTCTGGCATCTCTTCGACGATGCCCAGCAGTGTTGCATCCGTGAACACCATGTACGGCGGGTGCTGGTTTTCCCGCGCCACGTCTAGCCGCCACTGCTTCAACGCGAGGAAGGCAGCCTCGTTGTAGGTCGGTTCACAGTCCTCATGCCGGCCAAGGCTCTTCTCCGCTGGGGTGTCCAGCGGGAAGCCACACATCCGGCAGGCCTTCGCCCGTTTGAGACGCTCCGGTGTTGCCTCCACCTCCAGTTGAGGCGCGATCCCGTCCAAGAATCGGGACCGTTCGCGGGACTTTCGGCCGCCCTCTTGGCGGGCATAGGACCATGAGAGCTGCAGGTGCTCCCGCGCACGAGTGATACCCACGTAGAACAGGCGGCGTTCCTCCTCCACCTCCTCATCCCCCGCCTTGATGGCGTGAGAGATAGGCAGAGTCTTTTCCACCAGGCCTACGAGGAAGACAGCATCCCATTCCAACCCCTTAGCCGCGTGCAAACTGGCCAAGGTGACGCCATCCACGGATGGTGGCTGCTTCGATTCCGCACGCTGGCGGAGGGACTGCAGAACACCCGGAAGGTTCGTGGCTTCGCCGGTATTCACGATGTCGGAGATCAATTCCACCAGCGCATTGAGTGTCTGCCAGCGCTCACGCTGGCGGGCACCCTCTGGTTCCGTGGCGCTCAACCCCAAGGGGGCGAATGCGGCGCGGGCAATGGCCACCGGATCATCCGGCAAATCTGTCCGGCGGGTGGCGCCCACCAGGGTGTTGATTGCCTCGCGGATCTCCGGGCGCGTGAAGAAGCCTTCCCCGCCACGCACTTGGTACACAATCCCGGCATCAGACAGTGCCTGCTCAAACACCGCCGATTGGGCGTTGAGGCGGTACAGCACCGCGATCTCCCGGGCCGGAGTTCCAGCCGCGATGAGCTTCTTGATCTGCGTGGCCACCTCGCGTGCTTCCGTCGGCTCATCGGGATAAGAGGCAAAGACTGGGTCCGGTCCCGGATCGCGCATGCCCTGCAATTCCAGGCGAGTGCCGGCAACACGGCCGCTCGCCTTGGAGATCACCGTGTTAGCTAGATCCGTCACCTCAGGGGTGGAACGGTAGTCCCGCTGGAGCTTCACCACTGTCCCGTGCGGGTATGTCCGGGAGAAGTTCAACAAATAATCCGGCGT
Organism: Corynebacterium sp. MSK044; assembly: GCF_030232825.1. Lineage (NCBI taxonomy): Bacteria > Bacillati > Actinomycetota > Actinomycetes > Mycobacteriales > Corynebacteriaceae > Corynebacterium > Corynebacterium sp. MSK044. The sequence goes on along the minus strand of NZ_JASPJJ010000011.1, from coordinate 59,876 downwards.
TGCCCCAGTGAAGGAATAAATCGTCTGGTTCGCATCCCCCACCACGGTGAGGTCATCGCGTTGCCCCAGCCATCCTTCCAGTACGCGTTGCTGGAGCGGGGTGACGTCTTGGTACTCATCCACCACGAAGGTTTGGTACTGGCTGCGGAATTCCTCCGCCACAGCCGGTGCGTTCTCCAGGGCACCGGCGACGTGCAGCAGCAGGTCATCAAAATCCAGCGCCATACCTTCGGGGCTGGTCTTGGATTCCTCGTAGCGCCTGTACACCGCCGCGACTTTCTCTACATCCGCTGGCGGCTCACGGTGGCTGCCGGCGATCTTCTCGGCATAGCCATCAGGGCTGATCAGGGATGCCTTCGCCCATTCGATCTCCGTGAGCAGGTCGCGCACGAGTTCCTTGTCTGGTTCCAGGCCAACCGTGCGTGTAGCGCGAGCAACGAGGGGGAACTTGTTGTCAATGAGCTGCCACGGCAGATCCCCCGCCACCTGCGGCCAGAAGTAGCGCAGCTGGCGCAGTGCCGCTGCGTGGAAGGTGCGGGCTTGCACCCCACCAATGCCCATCTCGCGGAGGCGATCACGCATCTCCCCCGCTGCGCGGGATGTGAACGTCACGGCAAGAACCTTCTGCGGGGCCACAAAACCCTGGTCAATCAGGTGAGCAATGCGGTAGGTAATCGTGCGGGTCTTACCCGTTCCCGCGCCCGCCAAAATGCACACGGGTCCGCGGGGGGCGGTGGCGGCAACCCGCTGATCGTCGTCAAGCTGGCTCAGATCGATCACTAGAGATCGTCTTCCTGGAGGCGTGCAGCTTCCGTCAGATCATCCTGGGTGTCATCGGCGTAACGGATGTACAGCAACCGGTCGCCCGGCTCGACCGACTCCGCTTCGGGGGAATCGAGGCGGTAGAGCTCACCAGAACGCACCACACCCAGAACAATGTCGGCGAGGTGGCGCGGGTTGGAACCAACCTCATCGTCCACGATGGCGCGCTCCGCAACCGTGAAGCCCGCGTCCGGGCTCAGCAGATCCTCAATCATCTCCACCACCGATGGCGTGCTCGTAGCAATACCCAGGAGACGACCTGCCGTTTCGGAGGAGATGACCACCGAGTCCGCACCGGACTGCTCCAGCAGGTGCTGGTTTTCCGCCTCACGGACAGAGGCGACGATGTTGATACCAGGGTTGATCTCTCGCACCGACAGCGTGACCAGCACCGCGGTGTCATCGCTGGACGGGGCGACGACCACGGAACGGGCACGGCTCACACCGGCCACCCGCAGCACATCAGACTTCGTGCCATTGCCGTGCACAGCAACGAGGCCGCGATTTTCGGCATGGGCTAGGGACTCATGGTTGTCATCGATGACCACGATGTTGGATGGTGCCATCCCTTCAGCCAGAAGCGCGTCTACAGCGGAGCGGCCTTTCGTGCCATAGCCGATGACAATGGTGTGGTTGCGCACGGATTTCCTCCAGCGTTGAAGTTGCAGTGTCTTGCGGGAATCCTCAGTAAGGACGGACAGAGTGGTGCCGACGAGCAGCATCAGGAAGGCCACACGCATCGGGGTGACCACCAAGATGTTGACTAGGCGGGCGGTTTGCGTCACCGGCGTGATGTCACCGTAGCCGGTGGTGGACAGTGATACCGCGGAGTAATACACGGCATCGATGAAGGTGAGCGGCTCGCTGTAACCGTCTTTGTCCAGCCACACGAGAACCGCCACGATGACAATGAGCAGGATGGCGTAGAGGAAACGACGGCTGATCAGCGCCCACGGGGTGGTACGCGCTGTCTGGGGTAGGCGGATGACATTAATCAGCGCGTGATCAGGCAGCGCCGTGAGATCCTCACCGCGCAGCTGCTCACGAAACCGAATCGGTGCCTTGAACGACGGCCTCATGCCACCTCCATTCCTTCTGGTTCTCTAGTGATGAGAGTGATCACTCTCATCACTAGGACTTTAGATCGGACTCTAGACCTTCGACGGCTGCAGACTGCAACAGCTCCTCCAACTCCGCACGTTCGGGCAGGTCAGCCGGCGCGAAATCTTCGCCGGTGCGCACGTAGAAAAACACGGCGTTGATCTTGCGGCCATCATCCGCAATGCGGCGCCATGCTTCCTTGTACACCGCCAACTGAAGTTTCGCTGCACGCATTTCTGCTGCTTGCGGCTTACCACCAGTTTTCCAGTCAACGATGGTCCAGGACTGCTCGCCCGTTACTGGATCTGGCGCGTCTAAGAAGATCGCATCGATACGGCCACGGACGGTGGATGAACCCAAATCAATTTCAAAGGGGTGCTCAATATGTTCCGGTGTGCGCCCAGCCCATTGACTGTTTTCAAAGGATTCTTTGAGGCGAGCCAAGGTGGCGGCGTCGACGGAGGGTTCGGTGTTGCCGGGCAATTCATCGTCGTCAAGCAGGGGCCGTGCCCCGAAGAAACCTTCTACCCATTCGTGGAACGCTGTTCCGCGCTTGGCGTAGGAATTCGGTTTGAACGGCACCGGGCGGCGCGCACGGCGGGCGAATTGCTCCGGGTCGGCACGCAGGGCGACGATGTCTGATGCGGTCAACGTGCCCGGCATAGTCACGGCCACCTCGGGGCTTTGTGCGGCGATGTGCTCATTGATCAGCGCGGTAACATCGTTTTCCCACTGCGTGAACAACTCGCCGTCCACATCAGTGCGGGTGTTATCCGGCTTCTCCGGGAGGGTGGCCTGTGCTGCCCGGACCTTCGCTGCACCTGCTAGCGCTTCAGATTCAGCGGCGTAGTTCGGCCAGATCCCCTCGTGCGCAGCGGCGACGTCGAGTTCTTCCTCATCAGACGTGCCATCCCACCACGCAATGACATCGGCGGCAGGCGTGTCATCCAGGGTGATGTCCTTGAACGGCAGGAAATGCTCGTAGGGTTTGGCTTCTGCCTTCCGGCCGGCAACCTTGGCCGACGCGGTGACAATGAGGCGCTTGGCGGCGCGGGTGACAGCGACGTAGAAGAGTCGCGCAGACTCCTCACCCAAGTCCTTGCGCTTCTGATCCAGGTATTCCTTGGTCAGATTCTGAAAATCGGAACGGGTGTCCGCGTGCTCAAATGCATCGAAGGAATCATCCGGCACGTACGGAACTTGGCCGAGGAAGGTAGCCACGGTGGAGCCGTAAGTTTTCTCATCCGCGTGAGCCACGGCAACGGTGTCCCACTCCAGGCCTTTGGCCTTGTGTGCCGTCAGGATATGCACGCGATCCCCACTGGTCACCACAGCGCCAGGTTCCAAACCATCTTCGTGTTCGGCGGCCAAGTCAAGGTAGTTCAGGAAACCTTCCAGGTCCGATCCGGGGTAGGAGAACACCACTTTGGCAAAGGCATCAAGGTGCACCGCGCCCGTGGGGGAATTGCGGGAGAGCACTTCCGTGCGGATGCCAAACACCGAGATGATGTCCGCGAAAAGATCGGGCAACCGCTTGCCCAGGCTGTACTTGCGCAGGTGGCGGAGTTTCGCGGAGAGTTCCTGCAGGCGCACAAGCCCTTCTTCGCTGTAGCGATCTGTCTCACCCAGATCCGCAACCGCATCCGCAAGACCCACGTGACGTTCGTTTTCACCCTTGGTGTTTTCCGCATCCGCAATGAGCTCAGCCAGCTGAACTTGTAGGCGTTCACGCGCGTCCGCATCGGGCCCCAGTTCATCCGTGGCACTGCCATGACGGCGCCCACCGGCGAGGTTCACGGCGCGTTGGGAGAGTGCGCTGATGTCCTTCAGCCCAAGACCGCAAGCCGGGCCGGCAAGGATCCGCAGCGCCGCCGTGGAGTCCTGCGGGTGCACGAGCATACGGGCAACGGCGACCGTGTCGGCGATCTCCGGGACTGTGAGCAACCCGGCTACACCCACGATTTCATAGGGCACACCGCGCTGTTCCAGGGCTTCTGCAAAGCGTGCGGAGTGCCGGTTCTTGCGCACCAGAATCGCGGATTCCACCGCTTCACCCGCGTTGATTTTCTCGGTGTAATCAGCCGTGATCGCATCAGCAATGGCGTCTACTTCCTCCTCTTCGGTGGCAAAGTAGCCGATTTCCACCTGGCCGGGGCTCGCCTCCGGCTTGGGTTCCAGCGGTTCCACTGCTCGTGGCGCACCATCGGGGGAACCAAGCACCGCATCGGAGACAGAGTTCGCCAGGGCCAGAACCTCCGGCGGGTTACGCCAGGATGTGGTCAGCTGCGCTTTCGGTGCCGGGCTTCCATCGGCCAGCGGGAAGTCCTCCACAAAAGCAGCCAAGTTCGCTGCGGTGGCTCCACGCCAACCGTAGATCGCCTGCATCGGGTCACCCACGGCTGTGACGGTGAGTGGATGTGCGTGGCGTTCAGGATCATCGGCGTTGTCCCCGAACAGACTGCGCAGCAGAACGCGCTGGGCGTGGGAGGTGTCCTGGTACTCATCCAGCATGATTACGCGGAAACGGTCGCGTTGGGATGCCCCGACGGCCGCGTGCTCACTAGCGAGCTTCGCCGCCACGGACATTTGCTCATTGAAGGTCACCACACCACGAGCACGCAGCTCCGCGGCGAGTTCCCCGGCCAGCTCCGCGTAGGCTGTGCGGATCTGCTGGGTGTCCACCCACTTCTGCACGTCTTTGTTGTAGTTCTCCCGTGCTTTACCGCGCGGGAGGGAAGCCAGGTTATCGATGAAGGCTGTTGCCTCCTCCTTGATGCGCTCTGGCGGGTAGACCTCATTGCCCATGGAAGTAACCAATGCCAAGAGCGTGTCCACGACCGTGTCTACCGTCGGGTTTTTGCTCACCCCCTCTAGCAGTGCACCGGCGTGATTGGACACCACATCCCAGGCAATCGAATGGAGTTCCGCAGCCGTGATCAAGCGCGCATCCGGCTCAACCGGCACGAGCAGACCGTATTCACGGATGAGGGAGCCCGCATAGGAGTCATAGGTGGATACCGTTGGTGCGATCGCGGTGAGGTTTTCAGCCAGCTGCCCCGTCGGGTCCAGGCGGCGCACCAATTGATCATTAGCGGCAAGGCGTTCCAGGCGCTTACGGATACGCTTGCCCAGTTCTTGCGCTGCTTTGCGGGTGAACGTGAGACCGAGGACTTCTTCTGGGCGCACGTAGCCATTGGCTACCAACCACACCACGCGTGATGCCATGGTTTCGGTCTTACCAGCTCCGGCACCAGCAACCACGAGCAGTGGTCCGGGTTCAGCGCCGATGATTGCTGCTTGTTGATCGGTCGGCGGGAACGCATCGCCCAAGTATTTTGAGAGTGTGCGTGGTGGCATCGGGGTTGCCACGGTATGTGCTGCGTGTCCTGCGTTAACCACGGGTGGTCACCTCTCCTTCGGGCTGTGCGGGGCAAATGTTTTTGATCTGGCAAAAATCACAGTGAGGGCCGGTCACGGCACGTAATTGCGGTCCAGTCATTTCAGCGGGCAGAGGCTTGATCAGTTCCGTGAATTCAGCGCGCTGTTCTTCATCCTTGGGTGCCTGCGTCCGGGTTGTCACGCTGACCGTCTCCGCCGCGGGGTAGACCAGGGTGCCGCCACCAACGGTCAGCGGTGTTTCCCCTTCGGCTGCGGTGACCACTGCCCCATCACGCCACACACCGTGGGACAAGGCCAGCTGGTAAGCAAGCAGCTGTGGATGCTCCTCAATCTCCTTGTTGGAAACCGCGTACTTGGATGTTTTCAGATCCACCACGTGTACGGGGGCAGCGTCATCCGTGACGTCGCCTTCACGCTCCAGCCGGTCAATGCGGCCGCCAATCACCACACCAGGGGCGACTTCCACGTGCACCGGCACTTCCACGCCGAGCACGTCGAAGGTCCCGCGGGTGTCAGCGACCCATTTCGCTGCTCTATCCAGCATCTCCTCAAAGGCAGTCAGGTCATTCGCTCGCTTCCACTCAGGCACGTCGAACAGTTCGGTGTACGCCGTGATCGTGTCCGCGCGGGCAAGTTCAGGGTCAGCGCCACGGCCGAGTGCCTCGAAGAAGTAGTGCACGAGCGTGCCACGGGTCATTGCATCCGTGGATGTGGCCGTGATGTCGCGCTCCAGCACATTCCGCATCGGACACTGCAGCAACCCCTCAATCCGTGAGGGAGAGAGGCGACTGGGTGGATCCATCGCTTCGCTTGTCGACGGATCCCTCACCCCCCACCAATCCCCCGGATCCGCCCCCGGAATGCCTACTTCCGCCATGCGCACGAGCTGGCGTGCAGCCTGGCGGGCATGCTCCTCATCAGCCTCCGGGTCGGTGACAACGCGGCGGAGTTCCGCAATCACATCCTCGACCGCCAAGACACGCACGCGGACATAGCTATACGGGTCTTCCTCATCGGCGGCGTGCTCGGCCTGCGGCGTGTTGGGAATGTCCGCCTCGTCGGGCACAACCATCGTGCGGATTGCACCAGACTGGGCAGCGAAGGCCTCCACGAAGCGGGAAGGCTCGACCACTTCGTCGCCGTCCGGGCAGTCCACGGCGGTGACCAGCACGTTTTCTGTTGCACGGCTCACCGCCATGTGGAACAGGTGGTTTTCTTCTTTAAGGCGGTCCGCGGTGTGGGACACCGGCGTAGCCGGATCAATGCCTTCGTCCACCAAGTCAATGAGGTCTTCTTGGCGCATGAGCGTGCCGGTTTCACTCAACGTGGGCCACGTCAGTTCCTGCACGCCACTGACAATGACGCGGCGGAATTCCCTGCCAGCGGCACCGTGTGCGGTAAGCAATGGCACGGCATCTGGCACTGCGGTACGGCGGTCGCGCACACCGGTGGGCAGCTCTTGTTCCTCAATGTGGGCGATGAAGGAATCAATCGTGGCGGTGGGGCGACGTTCGGTGAAGTCTCCCGCCGCGTCAAACAGAGACATCATCGCGTCCAGATCACGGTCCGCCTGGGAGCCACCGGCGCCACCGCGCAAAGCAATGGCCATGAGGCTGTCCGCCAGCTTCGTCGCCGACCACACAGCCCACAGAACTTCCTCAACGCTGCCCCCAGCTTCCACTTCCGCACGCCCAGCCTCGAGCACGCTGCGCATCCGGGTGAGAATATCCAGTTCCCGCTGCGTCAGCATTGAACCAAAGTCCGGCAGTTCCCTGCGCTGGTTAAGCAGCTCACGCAGAGTGTCCTCAGCGCGTGCTTCGGGCTGCCAGCGGCGCAATCCCCGCAAAAGACGGCGCAGGGTCACTGGATCCACACCACCCACCGGGCCGAGGAGGAGCTGGCGCCATTGCGCCATACTCAAGTGCTCCTTGTCATTGCCATCACTACGCAGCGCGCGCAGGCCCAACAGCATGGCCATGACAATTTTCTGTTCACTGAGCACAACGTCAGTGGGGTTCACTGCGACGGGGACACCGGCCTGCAACAGGGCGCGGCGCAGTGGCTCAATCATGCTGGCGGAACGAACAATCACGGCCATGTCACTCCATGGCACGCCATCACCCAGGTGAGCGCGGCGCAGAGCATCCACCACGGTGGCGTGGTTGAGTGCCTCCGACGGGGCAATGGCCACGGCCGCGGCCGGGTTGCGGCGTGTGGCGCCGAGGTCCACCACGTTCACGTCCATGCCGGTCTGGGCGTGAAGATCGCGTTCAAAATTGGCAAAGAAAAGCGGGGAGGCACCGCGGAAACGGAACACGGATTGTTCCAGGTCACCGCCAACGACAGCGAGGTCCGCCTCGGCGATCAAGCGGGACACCAACTGTCCCGAGGCAGGATCCAGGTGCTGGGCATCATCCACGATGACGGTGTGCCACGTGCGTGGCAGCGGCGCGCGCAGCACTTGATCCACGAGCTCTGAGGCGGAGTAGCTGCGGGCACCGTAAAGAGCCATCACATCCTGGTACTCCGCAAGGAAGTCACCGGCAGCGCTCCAGGTGGGAATGTTGTGCTGCTCCCCCATCTCTTTGAGCTGAGCTGGTGTGAGCGTGCGCTCCACCGCGCGCAGCAAAAAGTCGCGCAACTGGCGGGCAAAGCCCACCATCGGCAGCGCCGGACGGAGCTCTTCCGGCCATGAACCCCCACCGTCTTCCACGTGGCCCTGGAGGAGTTCGCGGATGGCAAAATCCTGCTCCGCACCAGAGATCAAACGGATCTGGTTACTTTCACCACCGTCTTCCGGTTCGGCTGCACGCAGGAGGGCAAACGCGAGAGAGTGAACGGAACGCACGATCGGTTCATCAGCCACAAAACCTAAGGTGGCTAGTTTGTCCGATAACTCCTGGCGGACGCGCGCACCGGATTCCTTAGAAGCAGTGATCACCACCACCCCATTGGGGTCCGCACCAGCGGCAATACGGTCAGCAGCCGTGTCAATGAGGAAGCTCGTCACACCCGAGCCGGCTTCACCGGTGACCTTCCATATGCCGGAATCCGGCAGATCAACAGGCCACGTGCGGTCACGCACCGTGCGTTCACGGCGGACAAGGTAAGCCCGTGGGTGAGGCGGTAGCGCGGGTGTCTGCGGGGAATTCATGCCCTACAGTGTTGCACCTCGGTGCGACATCAGGAGGGAACCCACCCGATCAATATTCGAACTAACGTTCGCTTCTGCCCCGAATGTCATAGCCAGGCTCGTGCGATACTCCAGCGCCCGCTCGCACAAAAACAGCAGGTCCGGGATGTGGGACCAGCGGTTTAGCACGGCGTCGTCGACGGCGTCGGCCAAAAGGCCGTCGATAAGCGTGAGCGCGGCGCTGTACCCGTGCGGGCGGGGACCTTCTGCAGGCACAATGTCTGTCAATGCGGGTGGCAGTGAGCCATCAAAAATGCAGCATCCAAAGAAATCCGCATGGCTGAGCTGGCCACCCTTGACATATTCGGGGTGCGCAGCCCACACGGCACGGTCGGCGCGCGCCCAGGCATCATCGCGGTCGAGTGCGGGGGCAGGAAAGTAGGCCACGGCTTCATCGAAACGCAGGGCCGCGGCAATCGCTTCATCCACGCGGTGACCCGGCTCCCCCTCCACGAAATCGGAGGCACGGTAACCGGCGACGGTGAAACGGCCATCCGTCGTCCGCACGGGGCGCACCACGCGCACTCCTGGCACGGTGACTTTCTCCCGCAACTTGGACGACCATGTGGCATGCGCGGGTGCTTCCGCAATGACCATCCGGCCAAACCGTGTGCCATTGCCCCACTCCGGGCCGAGCGGGCTGGGGTGCGAATCATCGGCCTGGAACGACGTCAGAACATGTCCGGGAATAGTCATCACTTTTACGGCCCTCCTACAGTCTCTACAGCACCGCCGGACGCGGGTATGGCCACGGGTTCGCGCGACACGTATCGTCGTTTTGTGGGTAGACCTCGTCCGGGTTGAGGTCATAGAGCTCCTGGTTATTCAGGCTGAGAGTCTGCTGCATCATGATCGGCGCCAAATCCCCGTTGGCTGGGCACGGCTCATGCTCCGCATAGCCCAGCGCGTGGCCCACCTCATGGTTGATCACGTACTGGCGGTAGCTGCCTAAATCCCCCTGGAAAGGTGCCGCGCCACGCACCCAGCGGGACTCGTTGATGAGCACCCGGTCCCCGTCAACCTCATTGAAAATGCGGCACGACGTTTCCAGCCCCAAGTCATCACCGCAGGTGGAGCGGGCTGTTCCCACGGAGATCAACTGGATGCGTAGATCCGGATCTTCGTCCGAACCCACGTGTTCAAAACGCACATTCGGGTCATTCGTCCAGCCGCGCGGATCCGCCAAAGTGGCATCCACCATCGCGGCAAACGCGTCATCCCCGCCATAGCCGCGGGTATCAATGCCGTCTTCCACCTCAGTGGCAAAACGCACAACCTGCTGGTGGCCTTCACCAATCTGCATGCCAGTGGCCCCCACTGGGCGGAAGGTCCCCTCCCCCTGCTCCGTGTACGGCCCCCCTGGTGGCAGCTCGGTGATACCCACCTCACCGATCGGCATATCCTCCACGGTTTTACGCACAGAGGAACCCTGAACCTCTTCCGGCGCTCGGGACTTACCCACGGTCTCCCCCGCCGGCGTTGTCACAATTGACCACACCACAAGCGCCGTCACCACAACGAGCACCGGAATGGCGTAGGCACGCCAACCGTAGGTGCGCACAAAATTCTGCAATGCGGAACTGGAATGGTTTCCGCTCATGCGCACCTCGGGTTCATCGGGGCTGTAATCCATAGGGCCAAACCTATCGCGCTTTTAGCCAGAAAAGCCGACAGCGCGCGGGGTGGAGTTACCCAATTCGACATAGAGGATGCGCTCCGTACGCACTACATACTTCATGCCGCGCTCGTCTTCGAGCGTGACGGTGGGTGTACCGGATTCAATGGCCCTAGTGATGTGGTCCGAAATCTCGTCCTGGCCTTTCGGCGAGGTGATGGAGAGTTCACGGTGGCTATCTGCCAGACCAATCTTGATTTCCATTGCGGCTATCTCACTGTCCTTTGCTCTATACAGCTCTATACAAATGCTCTACACAAACTGTGCAATAGGCACATTGTAACGGTGGGCGGTTAAGATGTTCACCGTGCCCGATCGCTTTGAACAGTCACCGCCCTCATTCGCCGCGCTTGGCGTTGCCGCGGAGATTGTGGAGGCCTTAGCGCGTAACGGTATGACGCATGTGTTCTCCATCCAGGAGCTCACGTTGCCCATCGCGCTGGAAGGCCGTGATCTCATCGGCCAGGCCCGAACGGGCATGGGCAAGACGTTAGCTTTTGGAGTCCCACTCCTGGATCGTGTTTTTGATGATGCTGCGATCGCCGAGCTTGACGGCACCCCGCGCGCCCTCATCATCGCCCCCACGCGTGAGCTCGCCGTCCAGGTGGGTGAGGATCTCGCGCTCGCCGCACAAGATACGCCTGTTCGCTTATCGACGATTTATGGCGGCCGCCCCTACGACGAACAAATCAACGCCCTGCAGGCTGGCGTTGATGTTGTCGTGGGCACCCCTGGCCGCCTGCTGGACCTCCACCAGCGCGGTGATTTGGATTTGAGCCAGGTGGCCATCCTTGTCCTCGATGAGGCCGATGAGATGCTCGATCTGGGCTTCTTGCCCGACATCCAGAAGCTCTGGGGTGCGCTGAACCAGCCAGTTCAAACCATGCTGTTCTCCGCGACCATGCCAGGCCCGATCCTCGCTTTGGCGCGATCGATGATGAACAAGCCAATTCACATCCGCGCTGAATCCACCGAGTCCTCCCAGGTCCATGACACCACCAAGCAAGTGGTGTTCTGCTCCCACAAGATGGACAAGCCCGAGGTGACCGCGCGCATCTTGCAGGCCGACGGCCGCGGCAAGACCATCATCTTCACCCGCACGAAGCGCACCGCCGCTGATGTGGCCGAAGACCTCGCACGCCGCGGTTTCGCCGTCGGCTCGGTCCACGGCGACATGGGCCAGGAAGCACGCGAGCGTTCCCTCGATGCTTTCCGTTCCGGTGACATTGAAATCCTCGTGGCCACCGACGTTGCCGCCCGCGGTATTGATGTTGATGACGTCACCCACGTAATCAACTACCAAACCCCCGACGACCCCATGACCTACGTCCACCGCATTGGCCGCACCGGCCGCGCTGGACGCACCGGCACCGCGGTCACACTCGTCGGCTTTGATGAGACCCACAAGTGGAAGCTCATCAACGACGACCTGAACTTGGACATGCCCGAACCTCCATCTTGGTTCTCCACCTCCCCCGAGCTTTTCGCGGCCCTAGACATCCCCACCGACGCCGGCCCCACCGTCGGCGCCCCGCGCCCCGTTCACGGTCTGCGCCGGAGGAAGCCTCGCAGTGAGCAATCTTCTGCCCGCCCCCGGAGGCGCCGCCGATGAGCACCAACAAGCCTCTACGCCGCACCCGCGGTGACCTCATTGCCACCGCCGTTATCACCACCGTTTGCCTCGTAGCCCTGCTCATCGCCTACTTCACAGCACCGATCCGCCAGGACCACCTCTCACCAGCAGCCGAGGAGCTCACCGATGCCGGCGCCCTCGCTGCCGTGCCAGACACCCTCACCGAATCTTTCACCCTGCCGGACACCTCACCACAGGCGCGCCCGCTGATTGTCAACGGCGTGATTATCACCTACAGCGACGGCACCATCACTGGCACCACACCAGACGGCACCGAGCAGTGGACGTATAAGCGCAGCGCTGAACTCTGCGGCATGGCCGGTGCCTGGGGCAAAGTCGTGGCCGTGTACCGCACCAATGTTGGCTGCGGTGACGTCGTGGGCATCAATGCACTGACAGGCCAGTACGCCAACACCCGCTCTGCGGGAAACACCCAGGCAGCAACCGTCTTTTCTTCCAATGACCGCGTGGGCATCCTGGGTATTGACCGTGAATATTCGCGCACGGAGCTCTGGCGCTCCGACCTCGTCCGCACCGTCGAATACGGCGATGTCAAAGCCCCGCAAGAACCCGATATGCAGCCACACCCTGGCTGCACGCTGACCTCCGCGCTGACGCGCACGGAACTCCTGGCCATCACCGAGACCTGCGAGGATGGCACGTGGCTGCGCTTCCAGGACACGACCCCGGAGGATTCCCGCAAGCCTGAGATGCACGAATCCGTGTCTATCCCCGAGGGGGCTTACCTCGTGGCCATCAGCCAAGACGGCGCTGCTGTGTACGATCCGGCGGCTTCTACCGTGACGTCCTACTCACAGGACGGCGCACAACTTCACAGCTCTCACGTCCCCGCGTCCAATCTGCTGGCAGACTCCCCCAGCCGGATTCTTGTGCCACAGGTCGCTGATCTCCCCCACAACATGACATACTTCGACGGCCACAATCTACTGCTCCTCGACCCGTCGGAGCTCGCCGTCACCACCATCTACCAGGGTGCTCTCGGCACCGGCGTGGGTGTGGGTGACCGGCTGCTCTACCCCACCGCCGAAGGTGTTGCCATCGCCGACTGGAACGTCGACCACCCCGAGCACACCATCCCCGTTGACCGCGCCGGTTACAGCGGGCCGGTGGCGTTGGGGTCGGCGGGTGCCACGATCGTCGAAAAGCGTGGCGATACCGTCGTTGTCCTCGACGCTTCCTAGAGCTGCCGTGCGCGACGCTCGTCGAAGCTTGCGGTTGCCCAACTTGTGGACGCCGGATGCAACGCACACCCCAACGCCAGCAACCCCGCGAACAACGTGATCACACCAAGCGTGGTTGCACCGCCACTGAACATGTAGACCGAAATGCCCAGGAGCAGCACGTTCAGGAACACAATGAGGCTGCGCCCCCACGTATGACCGCGCAGAATGCCCACGGCGCCGGCGAGCATCGGGCCGAACACCAAAAGCACGAAGATCGCGGTGCCAACACCCACAAAGGCAAACGCCGGGGTATCGGATTCCACCAACGTCTCATCCGTGCCCATCTGCGCCTGTGTGATGGCGAAGTACACGCCACCGGCAATAGCGACGACGCCCTCAAGGATCGCCACAATCGCCGCGACCTTCATCGGCGCCGGGACCGTCCCCACGACAGGAACGCCGGCGGTTGTGCTCTTTGATTCAGGATTAGAAGCGTTAGAACTCACGCACATCATCCTATGGGTTGATAGTGATTTGACGAACTCCCTCCCCCTCCCCCTATCGCCCCACCGCCCCAAAAGTGCAGTTCAAGCAGTTTTCAACACAAACACTTTCCCGACGGTTGACCCCGCTGCCCCCTCCAAAAAGCCTTAAATATGCGCCAATGAATATGAATTGCATCACAATTTGGCTTCTACCCCTAGCGGAGTGTATGTAAACGTGCCATTATTCACGGGTAGCAAAAACAAAGAGCTGGTTACCCAGCCACCAACTCCAGATCACCACGGAGTTAACATCCGGTAAACGGAAGACGGGTCCCGCAACCATCGGGAAGTACCGCCCACATCAGACCGGATCCGCTCAACTTTTCGCACGACCATTCATCACCGGGAAAGCCCCGCGTATTTCACGCGCCTGCCCCGTTTATTGAAGAGCCGTGAGCAAAGCGCGCCGTGGTGTGCCCCGGAGTGCGGTTAGCACCACTTGTTCCACCCCGCTTAACGGCAGCGTTTAGCGCTGCCACGCACCCAGACTTTAAAGGAGACCTCATCATGGATTGGCGCCACGAAGCAGTATGCCGCGACGAAGACCCCGAACTGTTCTTCCCGGTTGGTAACTCCGGCCCTGCACTTTCCCAGATCGCACAGGCCAAGCTGGTCTGCCACCGCTGCCCCGTTACCTCCCAGTGCCTGAAGTGGGCACTCGAGACGGGCCAGGACGCCGGCGTGTGGGGCGGTCTCTCCGAGGAGGAGCGCCGCGCCCTCAAGCGCCGCAACAAGCAGCGCAACCGCCAGCGCGTCACCGCCTAATTCCTTTTACTTGTGCCTAGGCGGGCATCGCCCCGCCTAGGCTGCCGATTTCCATCGCACCTGCCCACCCCGATACAGTGATCAGACAGAGTATTTACTGTCCGTTCCATCTGGCCCAAGGAGGTCGTTATGAGCAAGCGTGGTCGTAAGCGCAAGGACCGCCGCAAGAAGAGCGCTAACCGCGGCAAGCGTCCCAACTCCTAAGCAGAGTTAAACAGCGAAGCACCCCTTCACCTGGTTGTCCAACCGGGTGGAGGGGTGCTGTCTTTGCCGGGCTAATGGAGGTGAAGTAGGGGTTAAGTAGCAGGAACCTGTCTGGACCCCGCCAAAACATAAACCCCAATAAACGTTTTCAAATAAACCAGGATGGGCCACCAGCTTCTTACGAAAACTGATGCGCCCACCTGGTTTATTTGAGTTCATTTATTGCAGTTGATTTATTGCAGTTCATTCATCACGGTTTGTCCCCCCGAGAAGCCAAACCCCTACTTGTAATAGGTAATGGAGATCGACCGCACGATCCGCTGCCGCAGCTGCTCCGGCGCCTGGTCCTGGCAGTTGCACCGGCGGACGATCTGGCGGATCTCCATTTCGGTTTTCAGCCGGGCAAAATTCTCGGGGCAGGTTTGGATGATGGCGCGGATTTCCTCCACGCGGGCCTGCGGGGTGTCGGGGTCGAAGAATTCGCAGAGCAGCGCTTGTGCACGGGTTGGTTCGATGTTGCAGTCACCCATTATTTCTGCTCCTCCAGGCCAGTGCTCTGTTTGTCGGTGCTGTCCAGGCCGATGCCTTGTTCGTTCGCTACATCCTTCAACAGTTCGCGGAGTTGTTTTCTTCCACGGTGGAGGCGGGACATGACGGTGCCGATGGGAATGTCCAGCGCTTCGGCGATTTCCTTGTATGCCAGGCCTTCGACGTCGGAGAGGTAGACGACCATGCGGTAGTCGTCGTTAAGCGAGTTCATGGCGTCCGCAATGGCTGCGTCCGGCATGTTGCGCAGGGCTTCGACCTCCGCGGATTGCAGGCCGGTCGAGTCGTGGGAGCTGGTGGTGTACAACTGCCGGTCGGTCACATCCTCAGCAGAGGTTTCCAGCGGGCGGCGCTGCTTTTTGCGGTAGGTGTTGATGTACGCGTTCGTCATAATCCGGTACATCCACGCCTTGAGGTTGGTCCCCTCTTTGAAGGAGCCGAATGCGTTGAAAGCCTTGAGGTAGGTTTCTTGCACGAGGTCTTCAGCGTCTTGCGGGTTGCGCGTCATGCGTAGCGCACCGCCGTAGAACTGGTCGAGGAGCGGTAGCGCTTCTTCGCTGAAGCGCCGTTCAAGGTCGTTGTCGGCCATGTGGGTCATTCTAGCTAGGCTTGCCGGCATGGCTGCGAAGACTCAAGCACTTGCTGTTTTGGACGCTGCGGGCGTGCCCTACGAGCTCCTGGAGTATGCCGCGCACACGGATCATTTCGGGGATCATGCGGTGGCTGAGCTGGGCATTGATCCTGCGGTGACGCTCAAAACGCTGGTCATCCACCATGAGCGGGATTTCGCGGTGTGTTGCGTGCCGGTGGCGGGTCAACTCGCCCTCAAGAAAGCGGCGAAGGCGCTCGGATGGAAGAACGCAGAAATGGCCGCACCCAAAGATGCGCAGCGCGTCACGGGCTACATCGTCGGTGGTATTTCCCCGCTTGGCACAAAGCAAGCACTTCCAACGCTTGTCGACGCCTCCCTCGCCCCCTCCCCCACCATCTACGTCTCCGCCGGCAAGCGCGGTCTGACTGTGGCGTTGAACCCGCAGGATTTGGCTCAGGTGGTGGGCGCTTCCTTCGCCCCGATCAGCTCCGGATAGTCATTGCGCACGTTGCCCACCTCGCTGGCAGCGGGGCGCCACTCTAAGTCCGAGGCCACCCGCGACGGGTGAATGAGTTCCAATGCCTCCTCAGGCGTGCCATGCACCCACTGCTCCACCTCATCCGCTCTCAAGAACAGTGGCAGGCGGTGGTGCAACCACGCCATGTTCTCGGTGGCATCCGTGGTCACCATGGCGGTGGACAGCCTATCCAGGCCCGTGTCCCACAGCGCTGCCGCGTAGAGCAGCCCGTCGTGAGGGGTGACGTAGTAGGGCTTTTTACCCTTCCCTTCCTGCTTCCACTCGTAGTAGCCATCGAGCACCATGAGTCCCCGGCGCGCCTTGAAGGCTGAGCGAAACGAAGGTTTTTCCGCCACCGTTTCCCCACGCGCGTTGAACAGGGGTGCGCCGGTGTCGTCTTTCTTCCAGGTGGGAAGGAGGCCCCACCGGGCGGCGTCGATAAGCGCTTCGGTCTTGTCTATGCGCACGAGCGGCACTTGCTGGGTGGGCGCGATGTTGTAGCGCGGCGGCGGGGTGCCGTCGGGAGCGTGGACTGCGGTGATTCTGGACAGCGAGCCCACGGCTTCCAACAGTTCGTCGCCGGTGGTGAAAAGAACGAAGCGTCCGCACATGTCCCCCATTATGGCCCGCCGGTATGCTTGGCCGCATGACCTCCCATTTGTGGCCCGCCCCGTTCCATCCTGATCCGTTCGTGCACACCCAGGTTGTGCCCGGCTCCAAGTCGATGACCAACCGCGCGTATGTGCTCGCCGCGTTGGCGCACCGCCAGTCCACGATCATCGGGGCACTCCACTCGCGCGACACGGACCTCATGCGCGCCGCCCTGTCCAACATGGGCGTCGTCTTCACGGAAGAGGCCGAGCGCATCACCGTCACACCCGGTGAATTGGTGGGTGCCACTGTGGATTGCGGATTAGCTGGCACCGTCATGCGGTTCGTGCCCGCCGCCGCTGCGTTTGCTCAAGGCCCCGTGCTTATCGACGGCGACGCTCAAGCCCGCTCCCGCCCCCTCACCACCGTCCTCGACGCCCTGCGCCACCTGGGTGTTTCTGTGGACGGCAATTCCCTACCGTTCACCGTCAACGGAACCGGCAGCGCCCCTGGCGGACGCGTGGAAATTGATGCGAGCTCCAGCTCCCAATTCGTCTCCGCCCTCCTCCTCGCCGGCGCACGCTTTGACCGTGGTCTGACCGTGGTTCACACCGGTGGTCGCCTGCCCTCCATGCCCCACATTGAGATGACCGTGGACATGATCCGTGAGGCCGGTGTCAAGGTTGATGTCAAACAAAACGAATGGACCGTTCACCCCGGCCCCATTAGCGGCAAAATCTGGGTCATCGAGCCAGACCTGTCCAACGCCACCCCCTTCCTCGCGGCCGCAGCCGTCACCGGTGGCTCAGTGAGCATCCCCTACTGGCCACAGAAAACTACCCAGGCCGGTGACTTCATCCGCCTCATCCTCGAGCGCATGGGCTGCGAGGTCGAACTCATCGCCGATGGCCCCTCCTACACGCTGACCGTCACGGGGCCACCGCGTGGCCAGCTGCAGGGCATCACCCTGGACATGAGTGACATCGGGGAGCTAACGCCAACGGTGGCGGCGTTGGCAACGCAGGCGACACAGACAAGCATGCTCACCGGTATCTCCCACCTGCGTGGGCACGAGACCGACCGCCTCGCCGCGCTGAGCCAAGAGATCAACAAACTGGGCGGTAAGTGCGAGGAGCTTCCGGACGGCCTCCGCATCACCCCCGCTCCCCTCCACGGCGGCGTATGGCACTCCTACGCCGATCACCGCATGGCCACCGCCGGTGCCATTATCGGCCTGACCACCGAGGACGTGGTTGTCGAAGATATTGAGACCACCTCAAAAACCCTCCCCGGTTTCGCCGACATGTGGACAGGCATGGTTAATGGCTAAACGCGCAGGCAGGGATTTCTCCAGCTACGACGAATCCGACGTCAAAGTCCGCCCCGGCAAAGGCTCCCGGCCCCGCACTAAGGACCGGCCCAAACACGCTAACGCCGTCGTCGGCCTGGTAATCACCAAAGACCGCGGCCGGTGGGGCGTCGTGCTGGAAGACGGCACCCGTGTGGTGTGTATGCGTGCCCGCGAGTTGGGCCGCACCTCCATCGAAGTCGGCGACCGCGTCCGCGTGGTGGGTGACACCAGCGGGCGCAAAGACACCCTCGCCCGCATCGTCGGCCGCGAAGACCGCACTTCCGAACTGCGCCGCACCGCCGATGACACGGACCCCTATGAGCGCATCGTTGTCGCCAACGCCGACATCCTCCTCATCGTCTGCGCAGTGGCCGCCCCACCTCCGCGCACCGGGTTCGTCGAACGCGCCCTCATCGCCGCCTTTGTCGGCGGCGTCACCCCTGTGGTGTGCCTGACTAAATCCGACCTCGGCGACCCCGGCGCCTTCGAACAGGAACTCGTCGACCTCGACGTGGATGTCCTCCACACCGGCATCGCAGACGACCTCGACCCCTTGTTGGGCCGCATCACCGGCCAACTGTCCGCCGTCATCGGCCACTCCGGCGTAGGCAAATCAACCCTGGTCAACCGTCTTGTCCCGTCCGCCAACCGCGAGACCGGCGAAGTCTCCGGCGTAGGCAAGGGCCGCCACACCTCGACCCAGTCTGTGGCCCTGGAGCTGCCGGGTAAGAGTTCTGGCGCTGGTTCTGGTTCAGGGCCCGAGCACCCCGGCTGGATCATCGACACCCCTGGTATCCGCTCCTTCGGCCTCGCCCACGTCTCCCCCAACGACGTGCTCGATCCCTTCCCCGAACTCGCCGAAGCCGCCGAGAACTGCCCCCGCGGCTGCACCCACGCCGGCCCACCTGCAGATCCGGAGTGCGCCTGGGACGACCTCACCGCCCGCGATGGCCAGGACTCCGTGATCGGCCGCCGTGTTCAGGCTGTCCGCCATCTACTTGAGGCGCTCCGTATCAACGAGACCACCTACGACTAGAGCCCCTCACCGGCCCCAGGCCCCCACCGGTCCCGAGCCCCTCACGCGACTAACCGCGTGTAAAACTTTACATTGTAGCGGTAACTATCAAGTGGCATAAATCCACTACCAGGGGTTTTAGAAACTCCCCATTTTAGCGATGCATCCGTTTACACACGCCCAACCATGAAAGGTCCGGAAAGACCCAAAACGGGCCCCACCCAGGCCAAAGCCAGACCCAAACCCGGCTTCTACATCAACTCCACCAGGAACGGCAGCTCGGTCGGGTCATAGAACGCCATGTAGTTGTCCTGGGCATCACCGACAGCGAGTTCGGCGTCTTCGTCGCCGAGGTCGGCGGCGTCGATAAGCTCGACGGCACGGCGGGTGGCGGGCTCAGCTTCTTCGATGTCGATGTGAATGGCGGCCACATCCTCAAGCGCGATGGGGCCTGAGACTTTGACCACGGATTCGCCCATGTCAGAGTGCTCCACGGCCTCCACATCCGCTGAGATGACCACCCGGCGGTGGGGATAGTCGGGTTCGTCGCCGATGGCGAGGAGGCGGAGAGAGGCCAAGGCTGCGTCATCAAACGCGATGAGCTCAATTTCTTCCTGGTCCCCGGAGGTGAAAAATGCGACGAGGGCGGGCGTGGCGGCGAAGCCCCAGCCACTGCGGGCGTGGATTCGCCCGTCGGCGTTGAGTTCCTTGAGCATGGCGTATGTCGCCGGAACGTACACGCGCATTAGAACTCGCCCTCGATGCCGAAGAGGGATTGGATTTCTACGACGGTGCGGTCAAACGCGGTATGCAGGATGCCGATCATGCCGGATTCGACGGCACCGCGGACGTTGAGGATGTCGTCGTCGATCATGGTGCATTCGTTGAGGGGCACGCCGATGGCGTCGGCGGCGGCTTGGAATGCGGCGGTTTCGGGTTTTTCGGCCCTCACTTCGCCGGAGAGTACGACGGCGTCGACGTGGCCGCGGAATTCCCACTCGCGGATGGGGTCAGCTTCGTCGCCGCCGGGGACGTTGGAGAGGATGCCGGTGGCAATCCCGGCCGCGCGCACGGCGGCGAGGAGTTCTTGCCAGCGGCGTGCGTCTTCAGCGTCGCCGTCGAGCACACCCGCGTAGTCCAGAATCAAGCCTTGCATCTTCATTTCCTCCAGCATTTTTGCTTTTCGACGTTCATTTCCCAGCCAATCCGGCCCAGTCCTGGCACAATGATACCTAGCCATTGACCCGCCTGCCTTGAGGAAAACGTTCTGCTTTCCAAGGAGGCAATAAGTGTACTATCCCGTTCCCGGCCATTCGCACCTCAAAGTCCTGGTGCCAGATGTTCCAAAGCCGGTTGATTCGCGCCCGCTGGGGCGCTCCCCAGGCCGTTTATCCCAGGCCGCCTTGTCCGGGAAGATTGGTGGTCCGGCGCCCGATCCTTCTGAGCTTGCCGCGGTGTCCCCGCTGGTACGAGTGGCGTTGGATGCAGCTTTTGGTATCCGCGATATCCGCACCTTACAGAAGCGCAGCTTCAGTTATGGTGTGCGGGCGCATGTGCGGGCACGGCGCCGGACCGGGGCACCACCGACGGGGGCGGTGCGCGTGTTGAGTGCGCATGCCCGTGGTGAGGGCGAGTACCACGGCACCGCAACCTCAGAGGGACGCAACTATGCGTGGGTGGCACGCATGAAGGACGGCCGGTTGCACGCCTTTAGGGTGCTCTAGCGCCCAAAAGCGGGCGCTAGGGGGTGCTAGGGGGCGCTAGGAAGTGGATGAGGCGGAGGGTTAGCTCTCAGCGCCCTCAGCTGCTGCCTCCTGCGCTGCCGCCTGCTGCTCAAACTGCTTGCGCAGCATGAAGAGCTGGCGGACGGTTTCTTCCTTGATGCCGTCGTTCATGGCGTGGAACATGTCGCCACCCTCCTTCTGGTACTCCACCAGAGGGTCGCGCTGCGCCATGGCGCGGAGGCCAATGCCTTCCTTGAGGTAGTCCATCTCGTAAAGGTGCTCGCGCCACTTGGCGTCGATGATCGGAAGGATGACCATGCGCTCAACGTTGCGCATCTGCTCTTCACCACCGATGGCGGCGACGTACTCTTCGAGTTTGTCGTATTGGCGGTTGGCGTCGTCAACAATTGCTTGGCGCAGCTGCGCGCCGGTGAGTTCGCCGGGGGAACCGTAATCGGAGCCGTCGATAAGCTCATCCGGGCTAAACGACGGGCCGTAGAGAGAATCCAGCGCATCCCACAGCTGGTCCAGATCCCAGTCCTCGACGTAGCCTTCGCTGGTGGCGGCGTCGACGTAAGCGGCGACGGTGTCGTCGATCATGCCACGGATCTGGTCCTTGATGTCCTTGGCTTCCAGGATCTCCAGACGCTCGCGGTAGACGACCTTGCGCTGCTCGTTGAGAACCTCATCGTATTTGAGGACGTTCTTGCGGGCCTCAAAGTTCTGGTTCTCCACCTGGGACTGGGCACCCTTGATGGAGCGGGACACCATGCCGGCCTCAATCGGGACGTCGTCGGGGACGTTGAGGCGGTTCATCATGTTTTCCATGGACTGGCCAACGAAGCGAACCATGAGGTCATCGCGCATGGACAGGTAGAAGCGGGTTTCACCCGGGTCGCCCTGACGGCCGGAGCGGCCGCGGAGCTGGTTGTCGATGCGGCGGGATTCGTGGCGTTCGGTGCCCAGGACGTAGAGGCCGCCGGCGTCACGGACTTCGTCGCCAAGCTTCTTCGAGCGATCCTTGGCCTTGGGCAGCTCTTCGTCCCATGCTGCCTGGTATGCCTCTTCATCCTCGAAGGGGTCCAGACCGCGTTCCTTGAGCTTGTGCTCCACGAGAATTTCGGGGTTACCACCCAACACGATGTCCGTACCACGGCCGGCCATGTTGGTGGACACGGTCACATTGCCGGGCAGGCCAGCCTCGGCGATGATGCGGCCTTCTTCCTCGTGGTGCTTCGCGTTGAGCACGTTGTGCTTGATGCCCTTGCGGGTGAGCAGCTGGGAAAGGTACTCGGAACGCTCGACGGAAGTGGTACCCACCAAGACAGGCTGGCCCTTCTCCACGTGCTCGGCAATATCCTCGGCGACGGCGGCGAACTTGGCTTCCTGAGTTTTGTAAATCAGGTCGTCGTGGTCCTTGCGGATGTTGGGCTTGTTCGGCGGGATCGCTACAACGCCGAGCTTGTAAATCTGGTGGAGCTCAGCTGCCTCGGTCTCAGCGGTACCGGTCATGCCGGCGAGCTTGTCGTAGAGGCGGAAATAGTTCTGCAGGGTGACGGTGGCCAGGGTCTGGTTCTCGTTCTTGATCTCCACGCCCTCTTTGGCCTCGATGGCCTGGTGCATGCCCTCGTTGTAGCGGCGGCCCGGCAGGATGCGGCCGGTGAAGGAGTCAACGATGAGGACTTCGCCCTGACGAACGATGTAGTCCTTGTCGCGCTCGAAGAGTTCCTTCGCCTTGATGGCGTTGTTCAGGTAGCTCACCAGCTGGGAGTTTTCGGGGGCATAGAGGTTGTCAATACCCAGCTGATCCTCAACGAATTCCACGCCTTTCTCGGATACACCAACGGTGCGCTTGCGCTGGTCCACTTCGTAGTGGATACCCTCACGCATGCGCGGGGCAAGCTGGGCGAAGACGGGGTAGAACTCACCGGAGGAGTCGGTGGGGCCGGAGATGATGAGGGGGGTCCGGGCTTCGTCAATAAGAATGGAGTCAACCTCATCCACGATGGCGTAGTTGTGTCCACGCTGCACCATCTCATTGACGGACTTGGTCATGTTGTCGCGCAGGTAGTCAAAGCCCAGCTCGTTGTTGGTGCCGTAGGTGATGTCAGCGTCATAGGCCTGCTTACGTTCCGGCGGGCGCATGTCGGAGAGGATCACGCCGACAGTGAGGCCGAGGAAACGGTGAACACGACCCATCATCTCCGCGTCACGCTGCGCCAGGTAATCGTTCACGGTGACAATGTGGACACCCTTGCCACCCAGGCCGTTGAGGTAGGCCGGCAGAACGGAAGTCAGGGTCTTACCCTCACCAGTTTTCATCTCCGCAACGGAACCGAAGTGGAGGGCGGCACCACCCATGATCTGCACCTTGTAGTGCTTCTGCCCCAGAACGCGCCAAGACGCTTCGCGGGCAGTAGCGAATGCGTCCAGCAGGATGTCATCCATCGTCTTGCCATCGGCGAGCGCTTCCTTGAACTCCTCGGTTTTGGCCTTGAGTTCTTCATCGGTCAGCGCTGCGTACTCGTCCTCGAGGGCGATAACATCGTCTGCGATCTTGGCGTAGCGCTTAACAGTGCGGCCTTCACCGGCGCGCAGCAGCTTGGACAGTCCTCCGAACACGTGGTGCTTCCTTCTGTAGCGGTGCGTGAGTTACTTTCCGCGAGCACAAGGCCCGCTATTCAAACCGCTATTCTACGCACATACAGCTTCGGCCCTACTTCCGGGGACCTTGGAGGATGGTGGGAGCCTCGTCCGAGACGAGAAATCCCGCCCACCGGCAACAAACCAGTGGGCGGGAGATGCGACTCAAAACGCAGGTTTACTCTGCATCCTCCGGCACGAGGGTGATCAGGCCGTAGTCATATGCGTGACGGCGGTACACCACCGACGGACGGTTCGTCTCAGAGTTGATGAACAGGTAGAAATCGTGGCCTACCAGCTCCATCTCGGACAGAGCATCGTCGACGGTCATCGGGGTTGCCGGGTGCTCCTTGGTACGCACAACGTGGCCTGGCACGTGATCCTCAACGGTGTCTGCGTACGGATCAGCCGGTGCTTCCTCAGCCTTCGCGCGTGCCTGTGCGGCTTCTGCAGCGAGCTCTGCTGCGATCTCACCAGTGGACTTCGGCTTACGGTGGCCGCCCATGGAGATCTCGCGGCGGACCTTCACCTTGCGCAGGGAGCGCTCCATCTTGCCAACGGCGGACTCCAGTGCGGCATAGAAGCTGTCTTCCTTCGCCTCGGCGCGGGCGAGGTGGCCCTTGCCGGTTGCGGTGATCTGGATGCGGTTAGCCTGCGCTTCGCGGCGCGGGTTCGGCTCGTGCTGCAGCTCAACGTGGAAGAAAGTCAACGTCGGGTCGAGCTTCTCAATCTTGGCCAGCTTGCCATTGACCCGTTCCTGGAAGTGCTCCGGAACCTCAACGTTGCGGCCGGTGATGGTCACCTGTGCTGAGGGGCTCAGGACGTCTTGGGGGCGGTCGTCTGCAGAGGTCATCTGCTTCCTCCTTGCATTCAGTGCCCGCGAACTGACGGCGGGCTAGGGAACGGTTCCACTAAGAATTATACCGGTGTCGTTTCGGCTTCTGCTACGAGTTCGCCCCTGGCTTACGCCGCCGCGAGAACCACGCACGCCACGGGGTTTCCGCCATGCACAAGAAGCTTTTCGACGCTCGCCTGCAACGTCGCCCCCGTCGTCACCACATCATCCACCACGATGAGTGGGCCATGTGGAACAGCGCTGATCTGAACATTGCCGGTGAGGTTGCGGCGGCGGGCGGATTCGTCGAGGGAGGCTTGGTCCGGGGTGGCGTCGATAAGCGAAAAGACGTCGTGTGTGGGGTGCCCGCTGGCGTGGCACACAGCTGAGACAGGATCGCCTCCGCGTGCACGTGCTGCGCTGGGGCGTGTGGGTGCGGGGATGAGATGCGCGCCTGGAGTGATCTCGCCGCGTGCCTCCAAGTAGTCGAGCGCGGCAGCGAGGACTGCGCCGATGTGACGGCGGACGGCGAGGTTCTTTTTCTCCTTCATTGCCAAGATGACCCCGCGGTGCGGCGCGTCGTAGGGGCCGAGTGCGAAGACCGGCACGTGCACGGACAAGTTTGGGATGTGCTGAAAAGGTGGCGTGGCCAGGCCCTTCTTGCACGTGGAACATAGCAGATAACCCGGCGCGCCACAGCCTGCGCACGCGCGCGGGAGGAGGAGCTCCCCGAGTTGGTGTGCGAGACCTGTCATGAGCCTGTTATTCCGGACACTACGGCTTAGGCAGGACGGGAGCCGCGCGCACGCCTTGCAGGCCGGGGACCTCGCGCCAGTTCAGCGAATCGCGGGTGGAGGTGGGCATGCGCATGATCACCTTGGAATCGGTGATGTACATCATCGAGCTATTCGCGCCGACGGCGACGACGGGGCCACCGATATTGCCCGACGGCAACGTGGTGGTGGAAAAACCGTCCTGGTCCACGCGAACGATCGGCGACTGGCGGTTGGAGGTACCCACGAGGAGCGAGCCGTCCGGCTGCCAATCCGCGGAAACCGCCGAGCCATCCAAGTCGGCGGCGTACTTCACGGTGTTGACGATGGCGCGTTTGCCATCCTCCTGGCGCTCCACCACACCGACCACGAGGTGTCCGTCAATCACCATGGCCACGCGTGCACCTGTGTGGGACAGGCGCAGCACGGTGATCTCCCCGGTGGCGTCGCGGTCTTCCCCATCGGCGTCTTGCGCGTTTGCGGGGATGAGTCCATCAGGCAACGTGAGGGCAACGTCACTGACCACCACGTCCCCGGTTGCAGCAGAACGCACAGCACGCACGACACGCTTGCCGTCTTCTACCACCCAGGCGCCACTGTGATCCGGCTCCAAACTCGGACGGGTGAGACTGCCGGCTACGAGCACCTCTTGCGAATTTCCACCCACGCTGCCCACCACGAGGGACTGATGCTGATCATCCACGTTCACAGCCGCGGCGTAGAGGCCATCATCCCCGATATCAATCTGGGAGATGTTGCCCAAAGAATTCAGGCCAGAAACCTGCTCCACCTTGGCTGGCGCCACGCTATCTAGATCCGTGACGGCGGAGACAGTCCCGTTGGACAAGGTGTACAAATCCGGCCCGGCTTCGGCGATGGGCACCGGGTTCAGGTTCTCAAAATCATCGGTGCTGATGTCAAAGCTATCCCCGATAAGACCTGCCCCGTCGGCGGAGACGGAATAGGGCCCAACTTCCCCAGCGCCCTGCAGTGTCCAGGCGATCTGCGCGGCGAAGCGGGCGCGGGTTTGTTCATCCGCACCAGCCAGGCCGGTGAATTGGTAGACCCCGTCCTTCATGCCGGTGTAGGCCACCGTGGGGGAATCCTCCGGCAGCGCCGGAGTAAGAGCGGGTGCGATGCGCTCAGAAGGACCTGAGACAAGCATGGACAGCAGTGTCGAACCAATGGAGTTCACGCGGGAGTACACCCAACGGCGGTCCGCGACAAGACGCTGGCCTGTGCTGTCGTAGAAGTACAAATTGCGTGGCTCGTAATGGTTGCGCAGATCCGTACGATCCACCACCACATCATTGGGCAGGTTAGACACACGCCACTGGCCGTCTTCCTGGGTGAGCTCCATCGTGGCCTCATAACCGCGATGCGCTGGGGTGAAAGCGCCACCCGGCTGAAGTGTGCCAATGATCCGGCCGGTGACCACATACGCGCGGGTATTCGGCTCTGCGGTGGCACGCGAGGTCATCTCAAACGTATCCAACACAATCGTGGACTCACTGGGCTTCCACTCCTTGCCCATCTCCTGGGTCAAGTACTTGCGCGCCACCTCAAAATTGCCCGTGGGGTTGGCTGAAGCCGCGAAGAACTCGCGCAACAACAAGTCCGGCTCCATGCCATCTGGCGGGGCTTGCTCCAACACCGTGTCCTGGCGCTGCTCAAACGTGCTCAAAGCATGCGGTTCTGTGCTGGTAGGCAAGGTGGCGCACCCAGCAGCAAAAAACAGCACCGGTGCAGTGACCACTGCGACAACCGTGGTGCGGAAGTTCAAGGCTCGCATTTATGCCTCCCCCTTCACAGTTTTCTCTGTATTCTCTGCCGTTTTCGCGCCTGACTTTGCATTGAGGTTTGCTCCAAGGGCCGGCGGCGCGCCCGCGGGTACCCCTGTCGGCGATCCTATGACAAAACCTGAATTCGCCTCTGGCACAGCGGCCACGGCGACACACGTGGTGCGCAGGTTACCTCCTCGCATTCATGCCTCCCCCTTTTCTGCTGTTGTCGCGCCGGGTCCTGAATTCAGGTTTGTCTCTAGGCTCGCGGGAACCTTTGTCGGCGCCCCCATGTCCAAACCTGATTTCGCCTCTGGCACCGCGTTTGGCTCCTGAACTTGCAGAGCTACGGGCTCGTGGGTGAAGCCGGCCTCGGGGTCGCGCGGCAGGATGAGGCGGAACTGGGAGCCAACGCCTGGGGTGCCGGTGGCATCCAGGATGCCGTTGTGCAGCTGGGCGTCTTCGCGCGAGATGGCCAGCCCCAGGCCGGTTCCACCGGAGTGGCGCTTGCGGGAGGAATCCGCGCGCCAGAAGCGGTTGAACACCAGCTCTTCCTGGCCTGGTTTCAGGCCCACACCACCATCGGTGACGGTGATGGCCACGGCGTCTTCTCCCTCCACCAGAGCAAGGGTGACGGGGTTGCCTTCGGAGTGGTCGATCGCATTGGCCAGCAGGTTGCGCACGATGCGCTCGATACGGCGCGGGTCCCCCACCATCGGCACCGAGTGGTCCGGCACATCAAATTCAACGGCCACATCGAGTTCTTCCGCCAAGTGGCTGGTTTGCGCCCAGGCGGATTCGATGGGGCTGCGTGCGTCGATGTTGGTAGCGGAGAGTTCGGCCACGCCGGCGTCGTGCCGCGAAATTTCCAGCAGATCCGCAAGCAAGGCTTCGAAGCGATCCAACTCGCGGATCATCAACTGTGAGGCGCGGCGCGTATGGGGTTCCAGGCTGTCCTCATCGTCCGCGATCATGTCGGCGGCCATACGCACGGTGGTCAGCGGGGTGCGTAGCTCGTGCGAAACATCGGAGGTGAACTGCCGCTGCAGGTCACCGTATTCCTCCAGCTGGTTGATCTGGCTGGAGAGTTTGTCTGCCATGTCATTGAAAGACAGGGCCAGGCGTGCCATCTCGTCCTCACCTTCCACGGCCATGCGTTCACGCAGATGACCAGCGGCAAGGCGCTCCGCAATGCGGGAGGCGGAACGCACCGGGGCAACCAGCTGCTGGGAGGAAATCCAGGCGATGCCCACCAGCAGCACAACCACCACCACACCGGCAGATGTAAGCAGACCACGCATGAGGGCCAAGGTTTGGCGCTCCGGTTCCATGTCCATGACGAGGTATAGCTGCAGGTCCGGGATGTCAGAATTGGTGGGTGTGCCGATGATGAGGGCGTTGAACGCCCGCCCCTCATGCTGCGTGGGCCAGAACTGGTATGCCACCTGGTCCTGGGAGACAAAGTCCACCAGGCGTTCTGGGATAGCAAAGTTCTCCGGTGAGGTCACCGTGCCCGCACTGGTGGGGGCCAGCAGCACGATCTCATAGGAGCCCGTTGCGGATTTGTCCTGTTGAGAGCGCTGCGCCAGGGCCGCACGCGCGGTGTTGAGGCGCCCTTGAATGGACGTTGTGGTGGTGGAGTTACTCAGCTGCTCTTCCACTTGGGCGCGCACGCGGACGATGTCCGTCTCCGCGTTGGAGATCTTCAGATCCACCAAACGCTGGGTCACCACTGATGCTAAGGCGAGGCCCAGCACACCCATGACAATCGTGGACACCAGCAAAATAGTGGCCACGAAGCGCACTTGGAGTGAGGTACGCCAACTATGGGCGAACCTCTCCCGCGTTGTGCTGAGGAAGTTAGCCAGGATTTACACCCCCGCGCGCCCAGTCTTGTAGCCCACGCCACGGACGGTGAGGACGATCTCGGGGTTTTCCGGATCGCGTTCAATCTTGGAACGCAGGCGCTGCACGTGCACGTTCACCAGGCGGGTGTCGGAGGCATTGCGGTACCCCCAGACGGACTCAAGCAGCTCCTCACGCGTGTGTACTTGGTGCGGTTTGCGGGCGAGTTCCACCAGCAGGTCAAACTCGAGTGGGGTGAGGTTAATTTCTTCGGAGTCGCGGGTGACGATGTGCTGGGGAACGTCGATAAGCAAATCCCCGATCTCCAGGATCTCGCTCGGCTCCTCCGCCGTCTGGCGCAGGCGAGCACGAATACGGGCGATGAGTTCGCGTGGTTTGAAGGGTTTGGTGATGTAATCGTCCGCCCCCGATTCCAAGCCCAGCACCACATCGACAGTGTCTGTCTTGGCGGTGAGCATGACAATCGGCACATTGGATTCCTTGCGGATCTCCTTGCAAATGTCCACGCCACTCATGCCGGGCAGCATCAGGTCCAGCAGAATGAGGTCCGGGTTGTTGCTGTGGAATGCCGGTACAGCTTCCATGCCGTCCATCACGGGGACTGCTTCGAACCCTTCTGCTTCCAGCACGATGGTCAGCATCTCTGAAATAGCGGGGTCGTCGTCGACCACAAGAATCTTGGGCGTCACCTTCGCTCCTTACAACAGTGAACCGTGGGGTGGCTGGGGATAAAGCTTTATCGCAGTGCCTTAACAGCTTGAATGATAGGCGCAGATTCGCAGGCACGAATCCACCGACCCTCCCAGCCCGTATCCGCCATGTCCGCGTAGGCTGCAAAAGTCGTGTCTTGGAGGGCGGTGTCGCGCTCGTATTTATCGCGTGTGCGGGAGGCATCCAGGCTTTCGCGTTTCGCGGCACGTTCGCGCGCTGTCTCCGGCGCAGTATCCACGAGGACCTGCAGGTCCGGCCGTGGCAGACCCAGCTTGTCAAATTCCAGGTCCGCCACCCACGCGCGGTCCTCCACGTTCCCGGTGCGCGCGGATGTGTACGCCGCATTCGAGGCCACGTAGCGGTCAAGCAGGAGAATATCGCTTGTCGACGCCGCCCACTGCCCCAACTCCTCCCCCGCCCCAGCGCGGTCCAACGCGAACATCACTGCCATGCCATGGGCGGAATCCACCAGGTCCCCCATGTTGCCGTGGAGTGCCTCTGCAGCGATCTGGGCGTGGATGGATTCGTGGTAGCGCGGGAACGACATGGTGGCCACACCAGTAATGCCATCCATTTGTGCAAGCTCACGGATGAGCGCTTGGACCAGCGTGTTCTTCCCGGCACCATCGATGCCTTCGAATGCAACGATCAACTGGTTCTCCTTCCTAGCTAGCTGTCTAACGACAGCTAGCTAGTAGCGGTAGTGTTCCGGCTTGTACGGGCCGGCGACGTCGACGCCGATGTACTCAGCCTGTTCCTTGGACAGTTCGGTGAGGTTGCCGCCGAGGGCTTCCACGTGGATGCGGGCGACCTTCTCGTCGAGGATCTTGGGCAGGCGGTACACCTGGTTGTCGTAGTTGTCGCCGTTGGTGAACAGCTCGATCTGGGCGATGGTCTGGTCGGCGAATGAGTTGGACATCACGAACGACGGGTGGCCGGTGGCGTTACCCAGGTTCAGCAGGCGACCTTCGGAGAGCACGATGATGGAGTTGCCGCTGGGCAGGGTGAACAGGTCAACCTGTGGCTTGATGTTGTCGCGGGTGACGTCCTCGCGGTGCAGGAGCGAGGCCATGTCGATTTCGTTGTCGAAGTGGCCGATGTTGCCCAGCACGGCGTGGTCCTTCATCTTGAGCATGTCGTCGAAGGTGATCACGCCTAGGTTGCCGGTGGCGGTGATGACAATGTCCGCGTCGGCAATAGCCTCGTCGACAGTAACCACCTTGTAGCCGTCCATAAGTGCCTGGAGAGCATTGATCGGGTCAACCTCGGTGACCGACACGATGGCGCCCTGGCCGTCGAGCGCCTCAGCCACGCCCTTACCCACATCGCCGTAACCGCAGACGAGGGCCTTTTTACCGCCGATGAGCATGTCGGTACCGCGGTTCAGGCCATCGAGGACGGAGTGGCGGGTGCCGTAGCGGTTATCAAACTTGGACTTGGTCACCGCGTCATTCACGTTCATCGCTGGGAACGGCAGGGTGCCCTCGTTGGCAAAGTGGTAGAGGCGGTGGACGCCAGTGGTGGTTTCTTCAGTCACGCCTTTGACGGCCTCGGCCGTCAAAGACCACTTTTGAGGTTCAGCTGCCAGGGTTTCGCGCAGCATGTTGTAGAAGGCCACCTGCTCATCCGAGTCTGTCTCATCGTTGCTCGGCACAGCGCCGGCGTTTTCAAATTCGGCGCCCTTGATCACGGCCATGGTGGCATCGCCGCCATCATCCAGAATCATGTTCGGCAGCACGCCCTCGCCCCAGCTGAAGATCTGGTTCATGCACCACCAGTACTCGTCGAGGGTCTCGCCCTTCCATGCGAAAACCGGTACGCCCTGCGGGTTCTCCGGGGTGCCGTCTTTGCCCACGACGATGGCGGCAGCAGCCGGATCCTCGGTGGAGAAGATATTGCAGGAGGCCCAGCGAACCTCCGCGCCCAGGGCGGCCAGGGTTTCAATGAGCACAGCCGTCTGCGTGGTCATGTGGATTGCACCTGCAATGCGCGCGCCCGCCAGCGGCTGCTCATCAGCGTATTCACGGCGCAGCTGCATCAGACCGGGCATCTCGTGTTCAGCCAGCTCGATCTGCTTGCGGCCGGACTCGTACAGGCTCAGGTCAGCGACCTTGTAGTCGTTGGGGCGAAGCTGGGTCATGTGGGCACTCTCCTCGTTAGGCCTCATTGGGTTTTGCTACCCCACGAGGATACGTGCCCGCCGCTTGTCTTAGGACAGTGCCTCGAGGAACTGGTCTACGTCCTGCTCCGCGTCGATGGACTCGAGGATGCTCACCGCGGCGTCAATAAGCTTCTCATCCAGCTCCACAGACGCACCGCGCAAGAAGCTGTAGGAGCTTGCGATCTCGCCGGCGGAGAACGGTGCGCCCGCCCAGATCGCCGCGATGGTAGCAGCAGCTTGGCCGTTGAGGATCTCGTCTTCGGAGGCCGCATCATCCACTGCCAGCAGGCACGCGTCGCGCACTGCCTCTGCGGTCTCGTCGGGCTCCAGCCCAGCGAGCTCATCAAGGAAGTCAACGTTGACGTCTTCGCTGAAGATATAAGTGTCCCAGGTGCTCATGTCTCATTTCTTAGTGCGTCATGCTCGCTCTGTCCACAAAATGAGCGTTTTGCTTATCCTCCTCGCCCCTTTTTCCCCACCAAGGGTGGCGCAACACGTCTTTCACCTGGTAACTTGTTATCAAGTTGTTACCCACAACGGTTGTGCAACAGATGAGGAGACCCCGGCATGGAATTGACCGGCCGCAGATTCGCCGCCTTCATGGCCATTGGCCTGGGCTTGGCGGTTGTGCTCGGCTTGGTCGTGTGGAAGTTGCCGGATTCGGGCGTGAGCATGGCGTCTGATAAGTCGGACTATGCCGGCCACCCCGTCACTGCTGCTGATGCTTCGAAGGAGCAACACACGGCGCAGACAGAAAAGACGACGCCACGCGCAGAGCAGACCACGAGCCACCGCAACAACGGTGCTTCCACTACGCTTGCTGCATCACCACGGTGGGATTCGGGTTCCCCGCGTGATCCGCTTGCCCCGCACAACGCCAAGCTAAATGGCACTGCTGGTCAGGCAACGCGTGAGCAGGCGGAAGATATGTACCGCCCGCCCAATGCCGCACCGCAGAACCGTCCGCGTTTCAGCGACAGCGAACGCAGCGATTCCCCCTCCGCGCGGACAACGCGTCAACCCTCCCCGTCTGTTGTGGAGAGCACCCCGTCTGAGCCAATACCAGACACCACGAACCCGGATGTTCCGACAGACGGCACCCCAACCCCAGGTGGTGGCACGACCCAGAACCCCACCACCCCAGCGGAGGGCCAGTCGGGTGCGGATCAAGGAACCGTAGACAACTCCGAGCCCAACACCCCCAATGCCGGAGGTGCAGAGGATTCCCCGGAACCGAAGCCTCGCCCGGAGGATCCTTTCTCCGCCTCCACACGGGAGGCAGAGGCTCCGAGCTTAACCCCGGATAATTCCTAGAACTTCGCTGACAATCGCGTCGACTTCTTCTTCAGTCTCCGCTTCAACGTTGAGGCGCAGCAGCGGCTCGGTGTTGGATGCGCGCACATTGAACCAGGCCTTCGTGTTGGCCAGGGAAACAGTGACACCGTCGAGGCGATCCACGTTCTCCGTCCGGTCGGCGAAGGCTGCCACCACAGCGTCCATCGCAGCCTGCTGGTCGGCGACTTCAGAGTTGATCTCGCCGGAGGCGGCGTAGCGGTTGTACTGCGCCATGAGTTCACTTAGTGGCTTGTCCTGCTCCGCTAGCGCGGCCAGCACGTGGAGTGCAGCCACCATGCCGGAGTCCGCGTTGAAGAACTCGGCGAAGTAGTAGTGGGCAGAGTGCTCGCCACCGAACAACGCACCCTTATCCGCCATCTGCGCCTTGATGTAGGAGTGCCCCACGCGGGTGCGCACCGGCACGCCACCCTTGGCCTCCACGAGCTCCGGCACCGCGCGCGAGGTGATCGCGTTGTAAATGATCGTCGCCCCCGGCGCCTGCTCTAGGGTCCGTTCCGCCACCAGCGCGGTAATCGCGGACGGGGACACTGGATCCCCCTTCTCATCAACAACGAAGCAGCGGTCCGCGTCCCCATCAAAAGCAAGGCCAATATCAGCTTTTTGCTTCACGACGAATCCCTGCAAGTCCACCAAATTCTTCGGATCCAGCGGATTGGCCTCGTGGTTGGGGAAGGTGCCGTCCAGCTCGAAGTAGAGCGGGCGTACATCCATGTCATCCAGAACGGCCGGCACAGTGTGGCCGGCCATGCCGTTCGCGGCGTCCACAGCGATGACCAGGTTGCGGTCCGTGTTCACCGGCACCAGCTGGCGCAGGAAGGTGGCATAGTCCGCCAACACGTCGCGCTTTTCGGTGGTGCCGTGGGTGCCGGAGTAGGAGGGGACGCCATGAATAAGCATCTGCGTGATCTCGGCGAGACCGGAATCCTGCGAGACCGGCGTAGCACCCGTGCGGCAAAGCTTGATGCCGTTGTACTGCGCCGGGTTGTGGGAGGCAGTGAACATAGCCCCTGCACACCCGATGGTGCCGGCTGCGAAGTAGAGCTCATCCGTGGAGGTCAACCCCAAGTCCAGCACGTTGAGACCCTGGCACATCACACCCTGGCCGAACGCCGCGGACAACGCCGGGGAGGAAGGACGCATGTCATAGCCGACGGCAATGGTGGTCTCCCCTTCCTCGCGCAAAATGGAGGCGAAGGCGGCACCGGCATCAAAGACAAAGTCCTCATCCAGCACGGCATTCGGGTAGGGCTCCACGATGCCGCGGACGTCATAGGCTTTCACCGCGGACTCCACAACAGCGCGGGCACGAGTGCGGGGTGAGGGATTCTGGGTTGGCTGATTCATGGCAATCGATCCTAGACGATAGCCTGGGCCAACCCGCGCAGGAACCGCTGGTAAACAGCTGCTAACTTAGTCCTCTTCTGAGGGCTCTACCTGCTGATTCTCTGGATCCGGCACAACACTCAAGTGCGCGCGACGCGCTGCCTTATGCTCAGCCAGGTGCTGCCCCACCCGCTTCGTGCGGTAGACGGGGTGGTTAGAGGTCTGCGGGTTAGTCACATCACGGTTCGCATCAAACTCAATGGGGTCCTGAGTGGTGTCCACCAGTCCCGTGGTCACACGCCCAGCCTCACGCACTGCCTCGGCCAGAGCGGTCAGCTCCTCCTCGTCGGAAAGCTCAATCGCGTCAATGCGCACCATCTCCCACCCCACCGGAGCCGTGATGTGATCCGAGTGGCGGTTGCACAGATCCCACGCGTGTGGGTCCGTGGTTGGGGAAAGCGGGCCAACGATGGCGGTTTTATCGGGGTACGCATAAACAAGCGTGGCGGTAGCAGGGCGACCACACCCCGGACGGCAACAACGACGGAAGGTACTCACGGTGCACCAGTGTAGGCCCGCGCCCGCAAATTTCTTCCCGCGCCACGCGGCGCGCCGTGGACTCGGCCCCGCAGTGGCGGGCCTACATTAGGCCATATGACTAACCAAGCCCCCTCCCCCGGTAGCGGACCAACGCACCTGCCACCGCGGCGCGACCGCCACGGCCGCGGCACACGGGGGCCACTCCTCCCGGTCGCTGTTCCGCGGTACCGGACACGCTCCACATCCTTTGACCAAGCGGTGTTGGAGGCCTATGCCCCACTGCAGAACGCCTACTTTGAGCAGCTCGCCGGCGTTGACTTGGCGGTGGACACCATCCCACGCATGCGTTTGCGTGCGGATATGGCGGTACTGCCCGATGAGATCTTTGCGGACGGCCCCGTGCCTTTGGGGCGTGTGCTCCAGGCCGGTGTTGACCGTGCTGGTCGCCCCACGCGCGCCCGCATTGTCATCTTCCGCATGCCGGTAGAGCAGCGCACCAACTCTACGGTGGAGCGCCATGAGCTGCTCACCATCATCCTCACCGCACTCGTAGCGCAATACCTGAATTTGGACCCGCGGGATATTGACCCGGGTTTCAACTGGTAAACGCGCCACCAGCAGAAACGCAAACATGGCAAAACAAAAACCCGGGTGAAGCCGGGTCTGAATTCAGGTTTTACTCTAGCCAATCTGGCGGCGTAGGCGGCGGCGCTCACGATCGGAGAGACCACCCCATATACCAAAGCGCTCATCGTGCTCGAGTGCGTATTCAAGGCACTCATCACGGACGGCGCAGGCCTGGCAGATGCGCTTAGCCTCACGGGTGGAGCCGCCCTTCTCGGGGAAGAAGGCTTCCGGGTCCGTCTGCGCGCACAGCGCTTGGTCCTGCCACTCCTGCTCGACGGTGCCAAAGAGTTCGTCGAGGGTCATTCCGCCCGCGGCTGCGCCGCGGAGAATGGCGTTGTCAACCATGTCTTCCACGCCATCCCCTTTCTATGTCGGTACTTCCTTGCCCTTGGCGCCCTTGTGGCACTGCCGGTAACCGTGGATCGGTTAGTTACACCTTTGTTATTAGAACCCGTGGCCCTAAATAGCGTCAACATAGATGTTGCAAAAAGAAGTGTTTTCCGCAGGAATATTGGTTGACCCCCTTGTGGGGCACCACATGAGTCACATTAGTCACAGCTCTTTTTCACCGGGGGTAGGTAGCGGGGGTACTACATGTAGTAGGCGCTCCAAGTCGGGGCAACTAATCGGCTGGTCCTCGGCGTGTCGCTACGCATCCGGGGAGAAACGCACTCCCAGATCCGGGATGCTCACGCCCGGCCAAATACGCATTCCACCCTGCAACTCACAACGCGCACCAATACTCACGCCATCACCGATGACGCAGTCCTGGATGCGGGCATTCGCGCCGATCGTTGCACCCGAGGCAATGATGGAATCACGGATCACCGCGCCCGGCTCCACCGTCACACCGTCGAAGATCACACAGTCATCCAGGCGGCAGCCCGCACCGATCGTGGTGCCACGGCCCACGGAGGTGCCACCGACGAGGATGGCGCCGCTGGCGATGCCGGCGGAGTCGTCGACAAGCGATTCTCCCGCGCGACCTTCCAGCAACGGCGAGGGCGCGATGCCGCGAACGAGATCCGAGGAGCCTTGCACGAAATCACTCGGACGGCCCATGTCACGCCAGTAAGACATGTCCACGTGCCCCCACACACGCGCACCGGACTTGAGCAGGCCAGGGAAAGTCTCACGCTCAACGGAGACCACGCGACCAGCCGGGATCTGGCGGATAACATCGCGCTGGAAGACGTAGCAACCAGCGTTGATCTGGTCCGTCGGCGGCGCCTCAGTCTTCTCCAGGAAGGCCTGCACACGCCCCTCCCCGTCCGTGGGCACGGACCCGAACTGGCTCGGATCAGGCACGCGCACGAGGTGGAGGGTGACATCAGCTTCATGCTCAGCATGCGTAGCCAGCACGGCATTCAGGTCTGCGCCGGAGAGCACATCACCGTTGAAGATCATAGCCGTCTCATGGCGCAGGTACGGCTCCACATTGCGGATCGCACCGCCAGTGCCCAGCGCTTCTTCCTCAACGACGTAATCGATCTCCAGCCCGAACTCGGAGCCGTCACCGAAGTACTCCTCAAACACCTCTGCTTTGTAGGAGGTGCCCATGACCACGTGCTGGATCCCCGCCGCCTTGATGCGGGCCAACAGGTGCGCCAGGAACGGGTAGCCCGCCGTGGGCAGCATCGGCTTCGGTGTATTCACCGTCAGTGGGCGCAGCCGCGTACCTTGGCCGCCAACCAGAACAACGGCGTCAACCTTTGACGGATCAATGCTGTGTGCCATACGGCAAGGTCTCCTTCAACACAAAGCTTTTGGTGTTTATGGTTTCTCGGTTAAACCTAACCCGCCAACGCACGCAACCCGGCTATTGACGGGGCCAGATCTACGCGCCGCGCCCCAGCACGCGCAACAGCAATGCCCGGCCTTTGAGGCCCGCCCACAATGCGGCGCGGACGGGGGCTTGCCACCAGTGCGGGAGGCGGTCCGCCTGGAAGCGGTAGGCAGAATCATGGTGTGCGGGCACAGTAACAGCAGAATATTTCTTCGCTGAATGCCCTTGATCATGCGCAATAATCGCGTCCGGGGTAAAGATGTTCTGCCACCCGGCACGGGTGAGCCGATCACCGAAGTCAATGTCTTCGAAGTACATGAAGTAGCGCTCGTCGAAGCCACCGATTGCGTCAAAAGCCTCCCAGCGCACGAGCAGACAAGAGCCGGAAAGCCAGCCCGCTTCTCTGCGTCGACTGAGGTCTTCTCCCGCCTTATACGCCTGGGAGAACGGATTGCCCGGCCAAAACGGGTAGAGCACGGCGTGGCCGATGCCGGTGACCAAGGTGGGTACTTCGCGGGCGGAGGGGTACGCGGAACCGTCTGCCTCCTCAATGCGTGGTCCCACTGCCCCGGCGCGGGGGCTGGCGTCCGCGCATTCAATGAGGCGGTCGATGGAACCGGGCATGAATTCCACGTCCGGGTTGACCACGAGGACGTAGTCGGTGTTGATCTCACCGGCAGCGCGCTGCTGCGTCAGCGCCTGTGCCGCGGCGTTGATCGCCGGACCGTAGCCAATGTTGCCACCAGTGGGCAGGTACACCACGTTGTCCTGCTGCTGGGCTAACTGCTGGGCGGCGCCGTCGGTAGAACCGTTGTCCGCGCACACGAGCAGAGTGGGGTGCCGGGTTGCCGCGCCCAGGGACTCCGCGAGCGCCAGCAGGTGCCGGCCTGGGTTGTATGTCACCGTGACTACGGCCAACGGTGCTGGATGCTTCGTCCCACTCGGAGTATTCACAGTGCGGAAGTGTAGAGCATTGCAACACGGAAATGGGCTGTGCTTGCCGTATACTCCTAACCTGATTTCATCCCACCAGCACCACGACATCAAGGGCGGCGTTCTGTGAGCGATAAGTACAGGCCTGTGCGCGACATTCAACCGGCGCCGTCGCGCGTGAAAGACTTGTCCCAGGTCGGCCACCCGCTGCTCAAAAGCGCGCTGGCGGCAATCGCCGTGCTCATCCTCGCGGTCACCGGCATGGGCTACTACTCGGTGGGCACGTTGGGTTCCAACCTTGCCGGTGCGGACCTGGAACTCGGCGGCAAAGACGGCAACAAGAATGACCTCAAGGGCTCTGACGGTGCAGTGGACATCTTGCTTGTCGGCTCCGATTCCCGCGCGGATGCGCAAGGCAACCCACTCACCCAAGAGGAACTCGCACGCCTTAACGCGGGTGAGGCCGATGGTGAGCTCAACACCGACACGATCATCGTGGTGCGTGTGCCTAATGATGGCTCCCGTGCCACCGCCGTGTCCATCCCCCGCGACACCTACATCCGTGACCGCCGCTTGGGCAATACCAAGATCAACGGCGTGTACGGCGAGTACGCCCTGCAGAAGCGCGAGGAACTGGTCAACGAAGGTGTGGAAGGCCGCGAACTCGAAGAGAAAGTCGCTCAGGCTGGCCAGCAAGGTCTGATCAATGCTGTAGCGGACCTCACTGGTGTGGAAGTTGACCACTACGCCGAGGTGGGTCTGCTTGGCTTCGTCCTGCTGACGGATGCTGTCGGCGGCGTGGAAGTCTGCCTCAATGAAGCCGTGAATGAGCCACTGTCCGGCGCGAACTTCCCCGCCGGTCGCTCCACCCTCGATGGTGCACAGGCCTTGGCCTTCGTGCGTCAACGCCATGACCTGCCGCGCGGTGACTTGGACCGCATCGTGCGCCAGCAGGTCTTCATGGCTTCGCTGGTCAATGAGATCATCTCCGCCGGCACCCTGTCCAACCCGAACAAGCTACGTGAACTGTCCACGGCGGTGGAGCGTTCCGTCACCGTGGATAAAGGCTGGGACATCATGTCCATGGCCACGCAGATGTCTGACCTGGCCGCCGGCAACGTCACCTTCCAAACCATCCCGGTGACCTCCATCAACGGCGTGGGTGATTACGGCGAGTCCATCGTCACCGTCGACGTCGCCCAAGTGCACGCCTACATGGAAACGCTTTCGCGCGAGCAGGAGCAGAACAGCGACACCAGCGACGCCAACGACAGGAATAACAACCAGGACAACACACCAACCGAAGCCCCCGCCGAGTTGAACGGCAAGACCGTGGACGTGCTCAATGCTGGTAGCACCTCCGGCCTGGCCGCGGGTGTCGGCGCATACGTGAAGGAACACGGCGTCACGGTGGATAACGTGACCAACGCCATGCCGGGTGTCTACTACGAATCCCAGATCGTTGCCGCCCGCGCGGATGACCCGGCAGCAATTGAGCTGGCGCGCATGCTCGGTGGCCTGCCTATCACCGTGAATGAGAGCCTGGACAGCACCTCCCTCATCGTGGTCACCGCCGACGATTACGTCGGCCCGACCTCCGAAGCGGTTGACCTGCCACAGCCCTCGACCTCTTCCTCCAACACCGTGGGCACACCGGGCGAGGATTTCGGCACAGCCGAGGTGGCGCCCGAGTTCAATGCCGGTGGCTCAGGCCCGCGCTGCGTGAACTAAAGCCTCTACTATGGGGGCGCATGAGCATGCTCGCCCCACTCCTGGCCACCGACCCCGCCGCCCCACGCCTCACCGTCTACGACGAAACAGCAGGCACGCGCGTGGAGTTCTCCGCCATCACGTTGGACAATTGGGCCAACAAGATTGCCAACATGCTTATCGACGAATTCGATGCCCCCACCGAAATCCTCCTCGACCTACCCGTCTCCTGGCAGGCCGCCGTCTTGCCCATCGGGATCTCCACCGCCGGGTTGAGCACCACTGTGGATACGGCACAGAACAGCACCCCCTCCGCGGAACCCCGCCTGGTGTTCACCACCACTTCACGTGCGGAACTGTGGGCCGATGCCGGTGTCGCCGATGTGGCTGTGGTGTCCG
The DNA here is from genome assembly GCF_030232825.1 of Corynebacterium sp. MSK044. Classification (NCBI taxonomy): domain Bacteria; kingdom Bacillati; phylum Actinomycetota; class Actinomycetes; order Mycobacteriales; family Corynebacteriaceae; genus Corynebacterium; species Corynebacterium sp. MSK044. The sequence continues at coordinate 19,575 of NZ_JASPJJ010000011.1, read as the reverse complement.
ATGATCCTTTCGGTCGTGGCGTTGTCGAATCCGGTGGCCAGCTCCCCTTAGGCGCCGTTGATTTCGGCCCCACCGTGCGCTTCTACGGCGACCAGTACTACGGCGAGACTCCTGATCTTGCCCAGTGGCGCAACCCGGAGATCACCGATACCCCGGAACGCCTTCTCATCCCCGGTTGGCGTGACCGCGAGGAATTCGACCGCTACGTGCTTGCCCCGCTTGCTGCCAACGGCTCCGTCGTCGTTGTCACCGGCATGACCTCTGCCGAGCGCCTTGCCCACATCGCGGAGACCGAAAAGGTTACCCGCCAACTCACGTAGGCCTTACCGGTCCAACCAGTGCAACAGCCGCCGCCACGCCACCCGCGCTGCCGAATGCGGCACCGCGATGATCTCCCGCGCGTAGTTTTTCACCCGTGACCTACGCGGGGTCGGCGCCGCCACCACCTCAATGGGAATCCCCAGGTGCAAAGCCCACACCCGCGTGCGCCCCACATGAAAACCGTTAGTCACCACCGTCAGCTTCTCCGCCTCCGGCAGCAGCGCGCGGGAACGCTCGAGATTCTCGTTCGTGGACGTCGCCCATGGCTCCTCAATCACGTCCGCCGGGTCCACGCCCCGCTCCACGAGCCACTGCGCCATCACCGCGGACTCCCCCTTGCCCGTCACCACAACAGTGCGTGGCCGCGTCGCCCGATACAGATCCAGGCCCGCTTGCAGGCGCGCCTCAAGCATTAACGACGGCTCCCCGTCCCTCACCCGCGCCCCCAAAATCACTAACGGGTGTGGCACTTACTCACCAAGCAGACGCTTCCGTAGAGCCTCATCCTTGCGCTCCACCTCATTAGCCATGTTCACCTGGTAGTCCACCATCTTCTGACGCATCTGCGCATCAGCCGTGCCCAGGATGCGCGCCGCGAGAAGGCCCGCGTTCTTCGCACCACCGATGGACACCGTGGCCACCGGGACACCACCCGGCATCTGCACGATGGACAGCAAAGAATCCAGGCCATCCAGATCAGCCAACGCACGCGGAATACCAATCACCGGCAACGGCGTCGCCGCAGCAACCATGCCCGGCAGGTGTGCAGCGCCACCAGCACACGCGATGATCACCTCAAGGCCACGCTCATGCGCGCTCTTGGCGTACGCCAGCATTTTCTCCGGGGTGCGGTGCGCGGACACAACACCCACCTCAAAGCGGATGCCAAACTCAGCCAGGACCTCCGCCGCGGGTGCGACAGTGTCCCAGTCCGAATCCGAACCCATGATGATTCCAACCTGCGGTTGCATAGCTTTCCTCCCAGCTCACTCAGTTCCCACAGTGCTATTTCGCAGTGCTATTTTGCAGTTCCGTTCACAATGATCTCAGCCGCTGCCTTCGCCCGCGACAGAACCGTATCCAGATCAGCGCCAGCCACATTGACGTGACCCATCTTGCGGCCCGGGCGGTAGCCCTTGCCGTACAAGTGGACCTTCGCCTCAGGGAACTGACGCATGACCTCCATGACGCGCTCTTCCATCGGCTGCGCCGGCTCTTCGTCCGAGCCCAGAGTGTTCACCATGACGGTGTAGTTAGCCGTGGTGTCCACCGAGCCCAGCGGCCAATCCAGAACAGCACGCAGATGCTGCTCAAACTGGCTAGTCACGCAGCCGTCCTGCGTCCAGTGACCAGTGTTATGTGGGCGCATGGCTAGCTCATTCACCGTGACAGCTGGTTCACCGGAGGCGTCCGTGTGGGCGAAGAGCTCCACGGCCAAGACACCGGTGACGTCCAGTTCGGAAGCAATCTTCGTGGCCAGCTCCTGGCAGAACGCAGCTTGCTCAGCCGTCATGTTCGGAGCCGGCGCGATCGTTTCAACGCAGATGCCATCCCGCTGGCGGGACTCCACGACAGGCCAGGCCTTGATCTCACCGGAAGGTGTGCGCGCGACCATGGCGGACAGTTCACGGTCGAAGTTGATCTTCCGCTCAGCGTAGAGCGGGGTGCCCTTGTCCAGCAGATCGCTGACCAGGGCGCGCGCGTCTTCTTCGGTCTTGGGGAACCACACTCCATGTCCGTCGTAGCCACCGCGCGTTGCCTTGAGGCACATCGCACCATCGACGGAAGTGAAGAACTCGGCGGCATCATCAGCACTATCAATGGGAGCGAACTCCGGCAACGGGGCGCCGATCTCCTTCATCTTGCGACGCTGCTCCAACTTGTCTTGAGCGAAGATCAAAGCGTGCGGCTGTGGTTGCACGCTCACGCCCTCAGCGATGAGCTGGTCGAGGAACTCATTGGGCACGTGCTCGTGGTCAAAGGTTGCGGCGGTCGCGCCAGCACACACGCGTTTGACGTCATCGAGGTTTTTGTAATCCCCGATCTCCACGTCACCGAAGACCTGGGCGGCGGACGAGTCCGGCGCACCAGCAAGCACGCGGGGTGCAAGACCGAGCTCGATGGCTTCGGTGTGCATCATGCGCGCAAGTTGGCCGTCGCCGATCACGGCAAGAACGGGCATGCCCTGCGCGCCGCGGGTGGCATCTGACTTCGGATTCGACTTCGCGTTGCTCACGAGTGCCTACTCTACTGAGCAATCGCTGCACTCGGCCGGATGACCTCCCCGAATGGGTCTAGCAACGTCTTAGCAACGTTCTAGCGGAGTGGGGCTGCGGGGTATATGGCTGGAGGGAATGTGGACAAATGTGTCCGATTGTGGCGTGGTGAGGGTGTGAGCTGGGGCTTTGGTGCGTGGAGAAACGGACGCAGAGTGTGTCCGCTTGTTTAGCGGACATCGGCACAGGTCAACGACGGCAAGAAGTGGGAAGTGGACAAGGATGTCCGCATCGTCTGTAGCGTTATACACCGCGGCCAGATTGCGGGTCCGAGATGGTCCCGGCTCGCATCGTGGAAGTCGCGCTACCATCGGGATCATGACTTCTTTGGGCCGCCACACAATTTTTCAGAATTCACTCATGTCAGCACTGCTCGATGGGATTTATGACGGGGAGATGACCATCGGGGAGATTCTGTCGAAGGGCAATTTCGGCCTGGGGACTTTTGACGGACTGGATGGAGAAATGATCATCCTGGACGGCACGTGCTACCAGCTTCGCAGTGACGGTTCGGCGACGATTGCGGATTTGGACCAAGTGAGTCCGTTTGCGCAGGTGACGAATTTTGTGCCGAAGATCGTCGTTAAGGCTCCGAAGGGCATGAAGCGCAGCGAGCTTTCCAAGTTCATTGATGGGGTGGAACCTTCGGGCAACTACTTTCACGCGGTGCGGATTCGTGGGACGTTTTCCAACGTGGTTACGCGAACGGTGACGAAGCAATCCAAGCCGTACCCGCCAATGCGCGATGCCGTGGGCGATGACAAGGAGATCACCTTTGACAATGTGCGCGGGGTCATCGGTGGGTTTCGTACGCCGAAGTACGCGAAGGGCATTGGGGTGCCTGGCTGCCACGTCCACTTCATCAATGAGGAGCGCACGTCCGGCGGGCACGTGCTTGATTACACGGTGGAAGACGCCGTGATTGAACTCTGCCCTGGCACGGACATGGAACTGCGCCTCCCACTCACGGCCGACTTCGCTGCGGGCAACCTTTCCCCCGATGACATTGATGAGCAGATTCACACCACTGAGGTGAAGGGCTAGTTTCGTGGCTTCCAAGAGGACGTCAGGGGATCCCAGACTCGGCCACGCACACGAGAATCGTGGGCTAGTACTGGATCAAGAAGCAGCCTCGTAACTTCCAGTGCCTTCTCAAAAGCGTTCAGTCCGTCCTCATGCCAGCCAAGTGCTGCAGCCTTCTCTTCGTAAATCCGTCCCCATCCGGGTTCTGGTTCTCTCACCACATCAGGGAGAGTTACCCCACGTAATCTGCTTTGCTGTTCGAGAGCACCCCGCAAAGGATCAGCGCCTACTGCAAGCCTTGTTGCCATTAGTGCGACATCAAAGAAGTCGTGGTAGCGCGTCGATGCCTTGCCTGGTGATGTGTCCCCATAGCGGTCGTACATTGCTGCGACCTTGTCAGCAATCTGGTTTTCCACTGGGTAAGCAGTGACCTGGTAATCCTGAGGCAGAAAATCGGTTCTCACATCGAAACTCGCCCGCGCTGTCACAACCTCGACTGGACTACTGACCTCGAGATCACCACTCACATCAATATTGAATTCGGTGAATTTTAAATTTGCACCGTAGAAAACAATGACCTTGATGCGCTCATTCTCCACTGGCCCTGCCATTGTCTTCCGGGAAGTCAGTTCTAGAAGGAAGGTGTACGGGCCTTCCTTGAGGCCATTCATCACTTCAACAAGCAACTCCGCCGCGCTAAGCGCAGAAGTTGGGTCTACGTGGCGGTACAGATCCAAATCCTTGGTGTGACGAGCACCCGGAATCCGACAGTAGACATTGGTCCCACCTTTCAGGACCCAACCATCACCTAGTCGCATGAGGGCATTGAGAAAAACCTCACGAAGAAACTGGTTGTAGGCATTGTTAACGTCAATACCACGGATCCGAGCCTCTTTCTTGAGTGCGTTCGCAATCTGATTATGTGTACGCCTAGCCCTCTCCGGTTGTTCACCCATCTTCGAGCAGCGCTCCCCACTTCGACTGAAAGGCTTGGCCAATTTGTTTCTGGATATCGGTCGCCCCCAGGAGTGACTGATTAAAGGAGTCAGTCACATTTGTCATTGCAGCCTTGACTTCTTTCGACATCATTGTGTCGCTCCAGATGACATAAGCTAGTTTGCCCATCGATTCCCTCAGCGGTTGGAGTTGTTGCTCCAATGCTTTGGAAACCAGAAGGTCAATTTCAGTTGTGCGAAGGCACTCCGACAGGAGTTTGTGCAGCCCGTTCTCATCCCTCGCATCTAGGCCAAAAGCTTCTTCCTTCCCTTTGAGTGCGATAAACAATTCGTGGATGCCAACAAGGTGCTTATTTCCTGCATCAGTGACCAAACTCAGTAGATGTCCGGACTCATGGCCGTCGTCCGCAAGGTCTGCAATGGTTCGGGCTGCAGATGTCACGGGGAGACCCACTTTCGGGTGAATTTGCCACTCGTCGTCTGCTAAGTCTGCGCGATGGAATTGGACTTCCGGTTGGCGGCTCCGACGACGTTGCGGAACCGTGAAGTGATAACCATCTGCCCACAGGTCCCCAATCCCCCAAAGTTCAGCTGCGGTTGTGTGTGAAACGACTGCTTCGCACGCCAGGATTTCATCTCGCAGTCGGTCAGCTGCCATCATGTCGGGCCGAAGGGATAGCCATTGCGCTTTGAGCTCGATCTCCGGGGACAGTACTGTTCCCGCGATTGCATACACTCCGTGTCGCACGCGTTCTAAAATCCCCGCCCTCTCAACCCGCAGAAGATCTGGCGATGTCACCTCAATGGTTCTGGCCTGCGCGGTCGTGAAAAGCCCCCATTGCTGGGAGGCGAGATCTCCCACCAGTTCTGTAACTTCAGAGCTTTTCATGACTCAAAACCTACCAAATAGATAAGTTTTTCGCCACAGCATATGCATTAAGTGAAACGAAACTTATTTTTTGCTAGGGGAGTTGGCGGCGGATGAGGTCCTCGACGCGCTTGGTGCGGCCCACGTCTGGGAAGTACACCGGCTGGGCGTAGCCGAATATGCCGATGCTGATTCCGCCGCGGTGGCGGTGGGCGCCGCGGATTTGAACGAACGGAATGGACTCAATAGACCGGCCGTTCATGGCCACGACGCGCTTATTGGTCACCACGAAGCGCTGGCGGCGGAGGCGAAGAACTGGCTTTAGGAAACGCCACAAAGCCAGGATCGCCCAAAGCAACACCACGATGTTGCGCAGCTGCGCATCCATACCGTGGACATCCATCCAGCCGATGAGCATCCAGGACAGCGCGGTGAGGATGATCAGCTCTAAAAACGGGAACACTAAAGCGCGTAGTGGCGGAGCCATGTCCGCCAGTACGACTTCTCCCCTACCGAGTCTGATCTTTGCCACGGCCCACAGGTTAATCGGTGGGGCGTAAATGAGTCACGTCGCCAGTTGAGTAGCTTGTTCCATCCACGACGATCTCCCCACGCTCATCCACGTCATCGACCACCCCGACGACGTCTCCGCTGTACGTTTCCAGGCGGACGCGCTGGCCGATGGTGGCGGAGGTGTCGCGGTAGTCGCGCATAAGCATTGTGTCTTTGTTGCGCCACTGCATGAGCCGCTTGCCCAGCGCGCGGAGCAGATTGATGGTGAAGTCGTCCCAGTCGACGGTGATGCCTTGGAGGTTGAGCGCGGTGGACCAGTCCGTGGGCAGGCAATCTTCTTCCCAGTCGATGTTGACGCCGAGGCCGACGACCAGCATGGGGGAACCGTTGCGCATATCAATCTCCCCCAAGATGCCCACGAATTTCTTGCCGTTCAGTAGCACATCATTCGGCCACTTCAAGCGAGCCTCCGGGACCACGTCCACGACCGCCAAACCTGCGGCGAGGGAGACCAAGCCCAGGTCATCCGTGCGCGGCAGATCAATAGCCACGCTCATGAGCAAGCTCGCACCCGCGGGCGCTTCCCACACGCGTCCCAGCCGGCCCTTGCCGCTGGTTTGCTGGTCCGCAATGAGCACTACCCCCGGCGCGCCCGTGGCAAGGAGCTCTGTGTTGGTTGACTCTGACACGTTCACGTGTCGGACCTCCGACCAGTGCTCCGCAACGGCTGCTTGAATCCGCGCCACATCCTGAACAGTCATGTTCCTCAGCGTAGACGGGGCTTGTTGCGGACTCCGCAATGCGCATCAGCAAAAGCCCAGGGAGTCCGCAATGCGGACTGTTTTCTCAGGTTCACTCATACCCTTAAATAAACAGCTCTGTCTACATTTTCAGACACCTATGAATCTAATTCTGGCCAATAAATCAGCAGTACACATAGCCTGAACCGCACACAAACGAACACCATATAGACAGAAGGGTCTACTTTCATGGCTGATCTCCCACTGCTCACACTCACCGACAAAGACCGCGAAAACTTGGACCGCCTAGCGCAATTCCCTCTCTTGGATGCGATCAACGGACGCCGCTCCCGTCGCTTCCCTCTCGGCGGCAAGGTGCCAGCCGGTCCGCTGGCGTATACGAGCAAGCACGACACCCAGCCCTTGAGCGATCTGGAACGCGCCATCGTCTTGGCCACCATCGCGGGCGTGACGGGCTGGCATCACAGCATCACGCACCACCCCGGCTACGCACCGAAGCTGCCGGACTACTCCGGTAGCGCCACTGGCCGCACGTTCCCGTCGGCAGCCGGCTTCCACATTGCGGACTTCTTTTTCACCGATGACTCCGGCACCTACGCACTATCCACGCGCGATGCCACACCGGAGGTGCCCTTCAATGAGAACGAAGGTTTTACGGAGGCCCGCCTCAACTCGGTGCTGCGCAACGTGCGCAAGCTTAGCGACGAGCGCATCTGGATCCCCCGCGAAGAACCGTACCTGGAGGGACACAACACGTGGATTGCTAACTATCCCGGCTCGCTTCTCATCGCACCGGTCTCTGACCTTGCGCAGCACACCTTGGCCAACCTGGCCTTCTTCACACGCAACAGGTACGTGATCTACGACGACATCAACGGCCGGGAGATCCCCGGCATCAAGGAGTTCAGCGACATCGCGCGCGTCAACGAACCATTGCCGCTGTCGTTCTTGGAGCAGTACTCGCAAACAGAGGCCACCGCAGAACTGATGTCCTCCACGTTGCTGGGCCACCTTGTGCTCGGCGCGCTCGGCCTGGGTGGGTGGAGCTTCGACGGCATCGACCGCCTCACCTTCCTCGGCGGTTCCGGGCGCGAGGACGTCCCGGGCCTCGGCTCCGACATCCAAGAAGACGACCGCTGGTCCCTGCCCAACGCCACCGGCAAGAAAGGCATCTTTGAAACCTACGCCCCGCCGTAATACGACACCATGGCCGACGCCGTCGACGCCTTCTTCGAGCGCAAGTACGGCCCCGGCGGCCCCTTCCACCCGGACACACCGGGCCCTTGGACGGAAAGCCGCGCCATCCGCTCCCAAGCAGCCAAACCGGATGAGCGCTTCACCGAGCTGATGAAGCTGCAGGCCACCTACATCTATGAGACCTTCGGCAAATTCCCCGGGACAATCCCCACCGTCTGGATCATAAACTACCTCCAAGCCCAACACCTGGACACCGACTACTACGACGAGATCTTCGCCCCTGGCGCGTACCTGTCCACCCACGCCGAGCATCAGAAGCACTGGCACTAGGTCACTGCCAGAATGACTAATTTACTCCGGATAAGGCTCCGCCGTAACTAGACTTCTGCGAGCCACTCCGCCATTTGAATGGCGGAGTTCCGGGCGTGATAGACAACCATGCCTAGCTGGGTGTCTCGAGCAAACAGTGTCATGACCAGGTGCCCCACCGGCTCATGCTCAACTTTTACAAGAGCCATGCACTCATCATCAGGACGGGCCACTGTCACGATGGCAGGTGGCGCAGACTCATCAGCCTCTGCCTCAAGCAAGTTTGCCTGCGCTTCCGCCACTCCCAGCATGGAGGCGCTCAGAGCAGTGATTTCGGATGCTACGAGAGAGTCTGGCAGGCCAAGTGAACACACATGCATGCCATCACCGGTACCCAACGCGATAGCGTACAAACCTGGAACACTATGGCGCATGCGTGCCATTGACGGCAGGATCGCTGCGGCCAAATCATTAGTGGCAAAATCCTGGCCACGCACCCGACGGTGGCGCCCGATTTCTACCTTCCAATCGGGGTCATCCTGGTTAAAGCCGTCCAGCAAATTCACTGACATTCTTCCACTCGTTTCAGCGCAGCCTCAGCGATGTCCGCCACGTCAAACACATTCCGCGGATCAACCATTTGCACTGGTACATCCCTCTGTCCATGATCCTGCAGCAGCTGCTTGATCCGCGGTATCGGATCTTCCTGTCCAGGAGCCAGGAAGTTTACTCCGATGACGGTTCGGTGCAGCGCCCGCTTTTCCCCCAATAACCCTACCCATTCTTGTACTTGGTCTTTGAGCAAGTGCTCATACCCAAACAGCATAAGGACAATTCCTGCTTCTGGGTTAAGCGCCGGAGTCCGCGAAGCATCAAAGCGATCTTGTCCGGCGGTACCGTAAAGCGCCACGCGTTGACCGTTCAGGCGTTCCCACACGCCCATTTCAATGCCGACGGTGGTGGTTTCCTTGCCTCCCACAATGAAGTCATCCGTGGTGGATGCCTTCACTTCAGAACTAACCGGCGTGGATGTGGAAAGTGCACGTACTGCGGTTGTTTTCCCAACCCCGACCGGACCAACGAACACGATCTCTGCATGCGAATGGGCACCAATGATCGCGTCCTCTGGCATGACCAGCGTGGAGTCAACATCTTCTGGCGTGAGCTCCTCTGGCTTGCCGTGTCGCGGAGCATATCTCGCTTCGACATTCATAACATTACCTCCGGCTTCTGCCAGGAATTTCTACATCATTATTGATGACATTTCAACAGCTGAGTATTCTCATGGTGTCTTGTGCTACTCGCTCGCGACTATCTCGACTGGAAAAACTATCCAAGATCGGTGATGATCGTGTACACCATCAACTTGAAAGGAACCTAAGCATGACTCAGCAGGACTCCCTGAACGGCTTCCTCGAGGCTCTCTCGACGGATCTGAACGGCTTCATCGGCGCTTCCGTCGTCGACTTGGACACCGGTATGTCCCTGGCCTCCAACTCCAAGTACCCGGACTTTGACCTCGATGTCGCGGCCGCGTACAACTCCGAGATGGTTAAGTCCAAATTCAAGACTATGGAGGCTCTTGGCATCACCGGTGGCCTTGAGGATATGTTGCTGACCCTGACGGATCAGCTGCACCTGATCAAGATCCTGGACAACAACATGTTCGTGTACCTCGCCGTGAACTCCTCGCAGTGCAACCTTGCTCTGATGCGCCGCGCTGTGATCCAGCACACCCGCGAATTCAATCTGGCATGAAGAACTGAGGGCGGAGCCTTCCCGTTAAATTACGGAGAATGGGCAGATCAAGTTCCACCGCAATCACTCGATGAGGAGGCGGTGGACGATCCTGCATCGGGCTTCAACCCCTCAGAAGAACATCCCCCTGTCAGCCCCGATGATGTAGACCCCACGGACATGAGCGACGAAATCGCTGAGGACTACGAGACCTACATCGTCTACGAGGAGGGAGAGCCGGAAAGCGACGACGCTCCCTCCGAAACCTCAACTGCATATCCTCACGAGGAGAACCCAGGATTCTTCACCTCACTTGCGCGCCTCTTTGGGGTTTCCAAAGATAAGCACTAAGCGAGAGCACTAGGAGCCGGGTTTCTCCTCGTTGCTTATTTTTAAAGCGTTTTACGCGCCAGTTTGAACACTAAGACGAAAACTATCAAAGTATCAAAAGCGAGAAACTATCAAAGTATCAATTCGCTACACTGTTCCCCATGGATGCGCTCCCCCACACCAGCAACCCCTTCCGCCCGACCTTCGGCGTCAGCCCACTGATTTGGTCCGGCAGGCAAACCGTCCTCCTCGAATTCGAGAAAGCCATCCTCAGCCAACCTGGCAATCCCGGACGATCCATCATCGTGTCCGGGTCCCGTGGCATTGGGAAGACAGTCTTACTTAATGAGGTTGAGGATATCGCTCAACGCAACGGTTGGATTGTTCTTCGGTTATCTGCACGTGAGGGTATGGCGCAGTTGCTTACGGAGTCGCTGGTTCCGGAGGCCGTCGAAAAGCTAGAGCCCTCGCGCAAGCACCACATTGAGCACATCTCCGTTGCGGGCGTGGGCTCCATCGGCTGGAACAGCGATGAGACGCAGATAGCGCCGCGCCTAAGCACTCGCCTCCGAGAACTTCTGTCCCTTCTGAAGGACACTGGCGTGCTGATCACGATTGATGAGGTCCAGGATTGTGACCCCCAAGGCCTCACGACAATAGCTATCTCTTTCCAGGATCTTGTGCGTGACAATGAGCACATCGCCATAGCGATGGCGGGCTTAACCGTTGGTGTGAACAACCTGCTCAATTTGCCGGGCACCACCTTCCTCCGCCGCGCACGCCACTACGAGCTCGGTCCGCTTACGATCGCTGATGCACGCTCCAACCTGGTCGAAACCGCCGCTGGATCAGGCAAAGAATTCAGCGAGGAAGCTGCGGACTACGCCGCCAGTTTCACTCAGGGCTACCCGTATCTTGTGCAGCTCATTGGTTTCCTGTCGTGGGAAAAATCAGACGCAGCGATCACGCTCGACACGGTAGAGGAAGCTCGGCCGGAAGCCATTCGAATCTTGGGCACGAACGTTCATCAGCCTTCCGTCCGAAGCGTGCCCGCGCGCCAGCGCGAGTTCCTCGACGCCATGGCCGACCTTGAGACAACATCGCCCAACGGAGAAATTTCCATCAGCGACATCGCCTCCTCCCTGGGCAGAAAACTCAATGAGATCTCCGATTCGCGCGCCAAACTGATCAACCGCGACCTCATCGTTTCCGCCGGCCACGGCAAGCTCGAATTCGCCCAGCCCTACCTCGGCTCGTACTTGCGTAGCGACGATCGCCCCATCCGCGTCAACTAACCCCACGCTTCGCCATTTTCCCAAAAGACAGCAGAGACCCGTCAACGCGTGTATGTTTGCGTAACCAAAGAAAGGTTTCTTAATGTCTTCTAAGTTTTTTACTGTCGTTGCCTCCACCGCCGTTAGCGCGTTGCTCCTGACGGGCTGCGGTGGCGTAAACATTCCCAACCAGGATAAACAGGACGATTCCGCTGATCAGACCACTGGAGCCGAGTCTGCCTATGACACGGGCTTTTACAATGCCGAGCCCCATCCGGGCTGGCGCAAGAAAACTTGGGAGTCTCTCAGCCTGGTGACGGAGACGAACCTTGTCGCCGCCTACACGCTGTTGCCGTATGAGGTGGATGAAGCGTTTTCCGGTGCCCGTAATCCATTGCGCAGCGATTCCTTCACGGATTTCCAGGCAGGCATGCCGGATCAGGTGGCAGAGAAGCTCAACCATCTGGAGCAGAAATGGTTGGGTGGCTACACGCAAGAAGCAGTGGATTCCGCGGGCAAACGTGGTGCAGAACATAGTGTGCACCGCTTCGAGTCCCCGGAGGATGCACAAGAAGCAGCTCAGCTCATGCACGATGCGTATCTTGCGGAGGGCGGAACTGACTACCTCGGCGACGCGAACTACCCACTGGAGAATGTAGACATCGCCGGCGATCCTAAGGTTCTGGCCGCCAAGGACGAGCAGCAGCAGGAGCAGATAGCCATCACCACCAAGGACGAGTACTTGATGGTGGCTAAAACACACAATGACAAACTCGACGAGAACTCTGCAGTCATCCCGCATGGTCCGGATTCGATGGATTGGATGAGCGGGTACGGGCGTGCCTTCGCGGATAAGCAAGCTGAGCTTCTCAGCGACATCCCGTCCCACAAGACCGCCAAAGGCTACGGCCAGACGGATGATTGGCTTCCGCTGGACCCGGACGACATTTTGCGTTACACCCTCATGCCACCACGCCAAGGCCAAAGCGTGGGCACCACTGCCCTACCGTTGAACGCCCGACTGACTGCCAGCCGGTTTGTTTCTACGCCGGAAGTGTTGAGGTTGTACGAATCCTCTGACATCGAAGCCGCTGGCGTCGCGGAAACACTCCTGCTGCGCGCATCTAGCCCCGAGCAGGCTGAGCACATCGAGTCCGAATTCACATCCATCGACGCAAACTCTGGGCTCTTTGAAACATTGGAGCCTTACGATGACCCGCAGAACGTCCCCGGCACCAGCTGCTACTCCTCCCCACAAACCAGTAGCACTTTCTACTTCTGCTACGTGCGGCACGAGAACTACCTTGCCTACGCCTCCTTCATGGACCACGCCCCCGTTGAGTCCGACTCCGCATCAGACGAACCGGAAGTGGACGGGAAGACGAAGTTGTCCCAGATGGTCGCCGCCCAGTACCTCATCCTGCAGGAGGCACCAACCAGTTCTCAGGCATCATGACAAACATGAAGCTCTACACCATCGGCTATTCAAAGAAGAGCGCGGAGGAATTCTTCGACCTGCTGCGTGACAATAACGTGAAGCGTGTCGTGGACATCAGGCGCCACAACACAAACCAGCTCGCCGGATTCACCAAACAAGACGACCTCGCGTGGTTCCTCAAAGTCATCGCCAACATCGAGTACCAGCACGTCCTGGAACTCGCGCCAAGCGAGGACCTCATGCACGCCTACCGGAAAGAGCACCTGCCTTTCGACGAGTTTGCGGACCAACTCCGCACACAATTCAACGAACGCGACATGCCCACGAAAGCCACCTTCGACCACGCCGCCCTGCTGTGCTCTGAAGCCGACCCTTCCACGTGCCACCGCCTCATCGCCGCGCAGTACCTCGCCGAAAAGTGGTCCGGGGTGGAAATCATTCACCTGTAGCTGGTGCTCAAGCGTAGGGCGCTCCACCCGCATCAACCCAACCCAGCAAAACCCAGGGAGTGAACTACTCTCACTAGTCGGTAACTGCTTTCTCCATCCAACTGATCGGGAGCAATTCTGTTCAACCTCATTAGAGCCAAGCACTTGGGTTGCCCGTGATACACGTCCTTAAGGAAGACACAATTGATAATTTGGATACATGCGGATCAAACGTCTACAAATCGAAAACTTCAGGGCCATTAAAAATTTCGACGAAGAAATAGGTCCATATACTGCATTTATTGGATACAACGGCAGTGGTAAATCATCGATCCTTCACGCAGTCAAATGGTTCTTTGAAGATTTTCCACTCACTACCACGGACATCTTTTGCCAAGATGATCGAGAAAACAGTCTAGAGCCACTCTCCAAAGTCAAGGTGACTGTCACATTCGACAACATCACAGATCGCGATCGTGAGAATTTTGGCCCCTACGCTAGAGGCGAAGAAATGGTGCTTACTCGTATCAACGGAGCAGACGAGGTTTCTAAGCTCTACGGCGATCAGATGGTTTACCAGCCGTTCCAAAAAATTCGAGACGCAAATAGCGTAAGCATCAAACGCCAATTGATCCAGAAGCTTATGGAAGCAGACCCTGCTGTTGCAGATTTAGATATTCCCGAGAAAGCGCCCGCAAAGGAAATTGAAGCTGCTCTTGAAGCATGGGAGAATGATCCAATCAATCGAGGGCACCTCGAACCGATTAGAAACGAGGATGCGAATCATTTCTTCGGCGCGGTAGGATCAGACAAACTCAAGATTCACTCGGGCTTCGTATTTATCCCCGCCGCTCCAGATCTGACAGGACAATTTGATGTTTCAGGAAAAGGTTCTGCTCTCCAATTATTACTTGGCGACATCCTTAAAGGCGCTGTAACAGATTCCATTAACGAATGGACCGAGAAGAACCAAAAAGTACTCAACGAACTCGAACTAACGGTAAAACAGGCTGCACAGCACAGCCTGACGGACCGAGCCACACGAGTCAATCACCATCTAAAAAATTACCTACCGAATGTTCAGATTGACTTTGAAGTTGGATTGCAAGACTGGACCCCCAAAGCAAGCCCGAGTGCGCAGTCAAAATTGCGAGATGGAGAACGGGATTTTGTCATTGAAAGACAAGGACATGGAGTACAGCGAGCAGCACTGCTAGCACTGCTTCAAGCTACGGCGGATATACGAACCGAGCTTAAGCAGGACACCATCGACAACGCCAACCCAGAGTCCACGAAGATCGATCCTCCAAGTGATCCCCTTATCGTTTTCATTGAAGAGCCTGAGGTATACCAGCACCCCGTTCAGGCTCGCATGATGGCGCGCAGCTTCGTCAAAGCCGCACGCGGATCAAATATTCAGTTCGTGCTAGCAACTCACAGTCCCTACTTCCTTGACCCTACTCAGATTGATCACACGTTTAGGGTAGAGAGCGCTCCAAATGGTTCAACTGTTTATCGAGCAAAATTCTGTGATGCATTATCCCCTAAACAAAAAATGGGGGAACTAGACAAATATTTTCTAGAAACTGTGACCGAGTGTCTCTTTTCCCGGGCAGCCCTAGTTGTCGAAGGCGATACTGAACGAGCAATCTTTGATTCCATGCCATGTGACGCTAACGGAACGACACTGCGTGACTTAGGAGTCGCTGTCGCAGTAGCAGGTGGTTCAAAGACTTTGCTGGATATGGCACAACTGGTTCATTCTTTTGGGGTTCCCGTCATTGTTGTGAGAGACGGTGATTCGGATTGCGGGATCGCACTGGAATCGGCGAAAAAACGTGTTGAGCATCAAATCAGAAAAGAATTTGGCTGCGCCCCTGATTTCAAAGTGGAAGAACACTTTGAATTAGCTCGTCAGAGGTGCGATCAAAAACTCAATAGTTGGAAATCAGACGTCATGGAGTTCATAAAGAAGGCAAGCGAGATAGGTTTTGGCGGGGGACTTGATGAGTTCGAATGGGGTGGCGGTCTCCAGCAAGGTGACTGCATTGTCGTTCTTCCCCATGATCTGGAATCCGAGCTTGAAAAATGGCCGTCTTTCATGAACTCAGCCGACAATTTCGGACTACATAAAAATACGTTGCGGGACAATAAAAAAGCCGGAATCCTCGCCCGTATAGCAAGTCAATCACGATCAGAAGACATGCCTGAAAGCTTGCGAAAAATCATGGAGAAAGTATCGAACCTTGCCACTCATTAGTCCGCTGGAATCGTCAGATCAAACAATAGAAGCATTTGTGACACATGTCATGTGATGAGCCGTATCACACCATGAGCCTTGAATTCTAGGCCAGAAGCCTGCGAAGGAGCCAAGCAGTCTTCTCCAGCTTCGTATGGGCGCTCTAGAATTGATGCCGGCTGATATTCTCAATCAATTTCTCATCAACCGGCGTGAAGCACTTTGCCATCTTGTGGAAAAAGCCATTGGCAAAACCGTCCAACGCGATATTTCCATCGGCATCGCCGAAGAAGACTCTGTTCATTTCGAAGAGGAAGAGATCTAAGCAATGCGTCCTTTGCCCACGTGGGAT
Source organism: Corynebacterium sp. MSK044 (assembly GCF_030232825.1). NCBI lineage: Bacteria > Bacillati > Actinomycetota > Actinomycetes > Mycobacteriales > Corynebacteriaceae > Corynebacterium > Corynebacterium sp. MSK044. Next base: position 3,553 of record NZ_JASPJJ010000011.1, on the reverse strand, counting down.
GATTTTCTGATTCCTAGTCTTCGTGTGTTGAGCGATGGAGAGGTTCACCGCCGGCGCGACATCGTTCAGGAAGCTGCCGCGGAACTCAAGTTCACAGGGGAAGAAAAGCTCCACACGATTCCTTCCGGTCAGCAAACCTATGTGAACCGCGGAAACTGGGCTATCACCCACTTGGGTAAAGCCGGCCTGGTTACCTCTCCTGGTCGAGCTCAATGGAAGATCACTGACCGCGGCCGTGACTTGCTACAGCGGTTCCCGAACGGAATCACTGAACGTGAGTTCAAGGAGGAAATGGCTGAGGGCGCATACGCAGATTTCCTCAAACCAAGCGTTCCCTCCTCGGCTGAAGAAACAGTAATCCAGGAGCCTGAAACCGGGACGCTGACCGCTCTCGAATACGTGGAGATCGGCCAAAAGAAAAACGAGGAAATGGTCGGCGGCGAACTTCTCACCCGCCTCCGGGAAAACGACCCGGCTTTCTTCGAGCAAGCAGTTCTGGATCTCCTCATTGCCATGGGTTACGGCGGATCTCTTGGCAAGGCGACCCGCACCCAGCTCTCAAACGACGGTGGCATCGATGGGGTCATCGACCAAGACGCCCTCGGCCTGTCCCGCATCTATGTTCAGGCAAAACGCTATGCGCACGGGCACTCCGTTGGCCGCCCTGAGGTCCAGGCCTTCGTCGGCGCTCTCCACGGTGCTCAAGCAAATCAAGGCGTGTTCCTAACCACGTCGACGTTCACCCCGGGCGCCCAGCAATACGCTGACTCTGTTCAGCTCCGCGTCGTGCTCATCGACGGCGCCCTGCTCACCCGCCTCATGATCCGCCACGGCGTGGGCACGCAGATTGAACGAACAATCAACATCGTTGAGATTGATGAGGATTTCTTCGACTAACTTGCTCTTCGGAGGACAGATCCCGGCCGTGTCAGATGCGAGTTTTTGGTACCGGTGTTCCGGAGACCCGGTACTGCCGTGTTCCGGATAGTTGGTACCCCCGTTTCGACAAATCGGAGCTTCACTCAAAAAATTTTCTGACGGCCATCCCCTGCAAACCTTCAGACGGGCTAATCTGAACCTAGCATCGAATCGCGACCTTGAGGATGGACCACACATGTCAACCGGCAAAGAAAAGGCTATGCTTCCAATCTTGAGAGGATGGTTCAATAAGTTTTGTGATGAGTGGTACGACAAACCAGCAAAGAATTCACAAGATGAAGATCTAAGGTTCGAGGCATTTTCCAACTACTACGTCATCAATACCCATCAGCGTTCTAACGAACCGCCATCGAGCTTTTGCACGAACGAGTCTATCGACGACCTAGCAGACGATCGTCACATCGATGGGGTTGCAGTGTTCATCAATGGTAGGTTCTGCGCCTCTGAAGAGAGTGTTGCGGATTTCGCCGAACGCAATACATCTTTGGACGTGAGCGTACACTTGCTGCAGGCCAAGAACGGTTCAAAATGTATTAACAGCGGGGATCTACAGAACTTCCTTGCCGGCGTAAGAGATTATCTTGATGAATCACCGTGGGGGGCCGACCACTCCAATGTCAGCGACACGTTGATCGAAGCACAAAAGATTTTCGCCGCCTGCTTCAACCACGGTCTAACCTCCAAGCCAAAGGTGTACCTACATTGGTGCGTCTCATCCCGAGACGATGCCGAGCAATTTAAAGAAGACATCGCCGACACATTCTTCGGCACACTAGAAGATCTCAAGCATTCAAAGGGGGATCTCGTAAGTTCAATAGACTTTCAGTTCCTTGGGGCTACGCAGTTAATTAACAAGGTGACGCGCTTTTCCGCGAGCAACGAATGTAAATTGAAAATTCCATCTCAGGGCCGATTGGATTTCCCGTCAAACGAAGACTCGACGTCGAATTCATTCTTTGCATTCGTCGAAGCAACCGAATTCATCAAGCTCATCGCACCCGGCGGCAGCTTAGATACGCGGGTTTTTAGTGAGAATGTGCGCGATTTCCAAGGCGAGAATACGGACGCCTACCAAGGAATGAGTGCGACGCTTTCCGATCCCGAGCAGCGGGCTGAGTTTGCGATGCGAAACAATGGAATCACAGTCATTGCTGAATCAATTGACGGCACTTCAATGTGCACGTTAAAGAACTACCAAGTTGTAAACGGTTGCCAGACTTCAAACGCCTTATACAACCATCGCCACAGCCTGGCAGGCGTATACGTTCCGGTGCGCTTTATACAGGTCTCAGACGAAGATTTCCTCGACCGAATAACTTACTCGACCAACAGTCAAAATGAAGTTAAATCCTCTGATATGGTCGCTCGTTCAAAGCTAGCCCGCGAACTCGAACAGCATTGTTCGCGACCGGATGTGAAGGATCCAATTGTGTTTGAAAGACGGGACGGTCAATTCCTAAATTCGTCTGCGCCTGTGCCGAAGAATCGAATACTGAAAAACAAAGATTTTACTACGGCATACGTGGCATGTATTCTCGGGCGGCCCCACCACGCGATTGGATATTATGATCGCTACATGCATGGGAAGAAAGATGACATCTGGTCGCGCAATGAACCTGCGGACCTTTTGTTTGCTTGCGGATATCTAGCCAATCGGATTTTTCGGCTTCGGCTCATTCCCGGCACGTTTTCTGCCCTTAAGTACCATATTCTGTGGGAGGTCTTTCATAGTCAGTGTCCGACTTTTGAGCATGAGTACTCGAAATACGAGTCTTCAGACCTCAGCCCAGCGGACCAAGCCAAACGGAAGCACTTAATCGAAAGAGTAACTAAGAAGATAATCGCCTTAGCTGACGACGACGACAAACTTAGGGAGCGTGTGCAAAGAGGTGTGTTGGTGGCGAAGAATTTGACAGACCTACCAGATTTTGCTCTTGACTCCGAGAATGCGAAAATCTCGCGGTCAAAAACTAAGAAGGAGAACTCGACCACCGAGTTCAAACGGCTTAGCAAATCCATCGAAGAAAACTAAATTAAGAGCCGAGCTATTGAGCGCGAGCATCCACCAACAATAATGGCCGGTATCGGCTGACACGCTGATGCTGAACAAAGAGTCCGTCTAAAGTGAACTCGACGTTATGATTAGTTCTCGGGAAATCGGAGCGATAGACATGTGCGATATGTAGCAACATTTCAAAACCGAACACTAGCGGGTTAGTTCCTAGGTGTCCGACTTATCTTGAATTGTTGCTAATGCTCAGCACGTCACCCAAATACAGGTCAACTCTCCCCTTGTAAGCTGTGTCACCCCCAGAGCCAAAGATAAAGCCGATCGGTTTGGGGCAAAACCAGAAAGCGTTCCCTCTCACCTAACAGACCCAATCCTCTTTCTTAGCTGCTTTCTTGAGCTCTTCCCTGAGTTCTTCATCGACAGCGTAAATTCCCATGCCGCGGACACCGCGGGTCAGAAGAACGTTGAGCTGGTTGCGTAGAAGCTCCTGGCTGACGTCGAGTTTCTTTTCTTCTCCGTCGATCTCCTGTTCAGACCACCGATTTAGTAACGCCATGGTGAGGATCGAGTAACGCCCGGGTGAGTATCCAGTAACACCCGGGC
>NZ_JASPJJ010000010.1:0-74468 GCF_030232825.1 Corynebacterium sp. MSK044 | reverse complement strand
CGAAATCGGGTCAGCCACAAACATGACTCAATGGACTAGGACCCACAGCTTAGAAACGATTAAGAACACACGCAACACAAACACCCAAATATTCAGCCAACTCTCAGGCTCATATGTCCAAATCCGTAGGTTCGTCCCGAGCAATTTGGATCATTTCAACTCTGCCTGAGCGGTTAACCCATTGAGCACGCCCAGCGGGAAGACGCTTGAGAAATACGCCCGGAAAGATAGCCCCCTCTTGCCGTTCACCCGACAAAAGGACACCTGCTGCCCCCGCTTCACGGATCGCTTGCATAAGTGGGTCATAAGATGCTCTGGACATGCCGGAGGACCTACGGGCGATGATGATGTGCAGCCCAACATCTGCGGCCTGAGAGATGAAAGGCGCTAACGGCTTCAAGGGGTTGTTACTGCCTTCAAGTCCGTCATAGTTATCCACCAGCACATAAATTTCAGGACCGGACCACCACGAACGGGAGCGGAGTTGCTCCGCTGTAATGTCCCTGCCAGGTAGACGACGCCCCAACTCGGAGGCGATCCCCTTAGCTAGCGTTTCGCACCCTTCGCGCGTGCCAGCGAACCCGCCAAGGAACTGATCCGGTACTGCGCCAAGAAGTCCTCGTCGCAGATCCCAGACGCCGAACATGATCGCGCCCGGCTGCTTACCGGCAGTCACTTCCTCGATGTACGTGCGCAATGTTGTCGTTTTACCGGACGCACTATCGCCGATGACAAAGATATGGCGCTCGTCTCCCTCCGTATCGAAGCGTGCTGGGCCAAGCGTCGTCTCTGTGAGGCCAAGACGCACGGGTGGTGTATCCGGGAAGGAACGCCGAATCTCCGCAAGAGCGACCGCTGATGGAAGCATCCGTACTGGGGGCGCGCCGGCACCCCGCCACCCTTCCGCAATCGCAGCCACCGTCTCCTGCGGGGTCATTGGTACGCCAAGCCCACGTTGCTCCAGGATGGGCAGAGCGATGTGACTGTAGGTGCCATCTGCAATCGCAGCCCGTCCGGTGGGTAACCCTACAAGCCCCTCGGAGATCTTTTTCCCCATCGCCGAGTCAATCGGATCATTCAGCGCGAACTCCAGCCGCGTACCAATGACAGCCTGCAACGGAAGACGGAAATCCGCCCAACGCCCAGTAGCAAAGACCACATGGATGCCGTAGGCCAATCCGCGCTGAGCAATTTCAGTGACTTGTTCCGCGACATCGTCATAATCCTTGCGTAAGGTCGACCAGCCATCGATAGCCAAAACAATATCCGCAGCAGGTAGATCCGAAAGCAGACGTTTCTTATGCATCTCGCGCATTTCCTCAACATTGGAAATGTGGTGCGCTGAAAACAGCTGCTCACGCTCCACAAGGAACATGCCAATCTCTGCGACTGTGCGGCGTAGCTTGTCTTCGTCGAAACGCGTGGCCACCGTACCAACGTGCGGCAAGTCCTCCAGATACGACAAACCCGAGCCCGACATGTCAATGAGGTAGAAATTCACCTCTCGCGGGGTGTGCGTCAGCGCTGCCGCAGTAACCAATGTGCGAAGAGCCGTGCTCTTGCCTGATTGCGGCGCTCCCATAATGGCCACGTTGCCACCCGCACCAGAAAGATCAAGAGTCAACGGCCCCTGCCACTGATCCAGGGGCTTATCGCGCAACCCCAGCGTGAAAACCATGTGGCCGGGTGAAGCCGCACTCAAGCCTCGTTCGGACGACATCTCCACCGGACCAACTGCCCCCTGGAGTGATAGGGATTCTGGCAGCGGAGGCAGCCAAATCTGGCGTGTTTTCTCCGCCGCTGGGGCGAGACGCCCGACCACAAGATCAAGAGTGGTTTCCGGTGGAGTGCCGTCAGTCAGCCGTGCGTTGCGCTGTTCCAGAAATTGAGAATGTTCTTTTTCGCGTTGGCGCAGCCACTCCTCCGTGGTGTTGATTAAGTCCAAGGGCATGGGCACTGGTGGCAGCTCGCGTTCATGGGCCCGCTCGATAGCTTCATATGGGCCGGAGACATAAGCAGCCTTGAAACGGTCGAAGATGTCTGGATCCACCTTCAAAAAGCCCGAGCCTGGAATGGGTGGCAGTTCATGGGCATCGGTTGTGCCGATGGCTGCGCGCGATTCCTGAGCGGAGAAGGTGCGCAAACCAATGCGGTAGGACAGGTACGACTCCAAGCCACGCAGACGACCTTCTTCCAAGCGCTGGGAGGCAAGCAGGAGGTGAACACCAATCGAACGGCCGATGCGACCAATTTGGACAAAGAGCTCAATGAACTCAGGTTTAGCGGCAAGCAGCTCACCGAACTCATCAATAACCACAAACAGCACCGGAAGCGGCTCGGTAACCTTGCCCTCAGAACGTAGCTGGTTGTATTCAGCAACGTTGGCTAAGTTGCCTGCTTCTTGCAGGACGCGCTGACGCCGCTGAATCTCACCAAGAATTGAATCATGCAAACGATCCACAAGGCCCGCGCCGTCTTCCAAGTTGTCCACAATTGCTGATGTGTGCGGCAAAGGCTCCAAACCAGCGAAAGTTGCACCACCCTTAAAGTCCACCAACACAAGAGAAAGCTGATCCGGCGGATGGCAAATCACTTGGGACAAAACGAGGGTGCGCAGCACCTCTGATTTACCGGAACCGGTAGCACCAACACACAGTCCGTGCGGGCCCATGCCTGATTTCGCGGACTCTTTGATGTCTAAGTTGACCGGCTCACCATCCGCACCCACACCGAAAGGTACGTTGAGAAAATCACGAGTAGAACGCGGCTGCCACGCTTCAACAACGTCATACGTGGCAAAGTTAGCTATGCCCAGCATGTCATCCAACGCAATCGTGCGCTCCAACGTGGAATCAGGCGACGCATCCTCCACCAAACGCAATGGGGAAATACTGCGTGCAATGGACTCTGCGATAGCCGGTGAAACTTCATCTAGCAGCCCCGAATCACCGCCGTACAGTACGCGTTCGGCGTAGCCAGCCTCCCCCTCCTTCGGTTCACGGACCTCACCACGATCCAACAACTGAACGGTAAAAGACCGGTCAGGGCGCAACAGCACACGCACATCTACCTTCGAAGGCTCAGAATGCTGCACCCGCGACGTAGCCAGAACCGTCACACGAGACGACTCTAAAGAGCGCATGGAATCAATCCGCCCAGAAAGCTGCTTGCCATGCTCTGAGTCCATATCCAAAACAATGAGCAGGTGGGTCCGGTCAATCAAAGTCTTGTGATAGCGAGAGCGCTCTTTGACTTCCTCGTCCCGCTCACTTAATTCCCTGAGCAATCTCTCGGAGGTCTCCGCATCAAAAGACACACTGCGCTTACCAATCGGGCCATCGAATTCCTCCGGGGACAAGAGGTGCGGGAACCAAAGCGGCCACGAGCTCCGGTCCGTCTCATCCGCGAATGGCAAAACCAAATGAAAACGCACATCATCCGGAGCATGAAAAATCGCCGTCTGACTCAGAATCGCCCGCACTGTCTCCGTGGTCAGCTCCGGCGGGCCAACCAGAGATACCGAACCCCGCGCCGGAATCGCAATAGGCAACCCGTCAATACTGCACGTGCGACGCTTCATACGATCCAGATGTGCCTGCGAAATCGGTTCCGCAACCTGCATCGGATTCGTCACCGGCGGGACATCCACACCGCGGGCGAAGGTACCAATGCCAGTTCCAATCCGAGTAACCAAAAAATCTTCATCGCCCGGGCGACGCTCCCACAGGCGGTAGGGATCCCTCACCACGTCAACAAGCGAACGCGGATGCGGATGGCGGGTGAGCGCTTCAACTTGCTGCTCACGAGCAAGCTCACGGATTTCCCCCTCAACCTCCTCTAAATGCTCGAGGAAACGCTCCCGCTCCTCCTCAGCTTGTCGACGCGACCCCGTGCGTTGACGAATAAACATCAACACAGCACCCAAAATCACCGCCACGAACATGAAACACCCAACCACCATGCGGATCGGGTTGCCCGAAGAAAACATCATCATCACCATGCCCGTACCAGCGATGATGGGCATCAAAAGCATCATCACACCAGCGCCACCACTACGCGAGCGGATAGTAGGCACCTGGGCAAGACGAAGCGGCTTTTCCTTCGGAATCGTGCGATGCAAGCGAGCCGGGCGGTGGACAATACGGGTGCTCATAAGCCCTTTCTCCAAGCGTTCCAAAACAGTAATTAACGGTACCGGCAGTCAACGGTAGGACCACCAAGTCTAAGACTCCGCTGAGATAAGTGTTAGATTATTGTTCCATGACTGATGTCTTCGTCCGCGTGAGCATCTTTTACAAAGAGCGACAGCTCGACGTGAGCTTGCCGTATAACCGCCCAGCAGTTGACATCGTTGATGATGCAGTGGACCTTTTTGACAGCCACTCTGACCAGACGGGCACAGAATCCCCCGACTCCATTGCCACAGCTGACACCCACACATGGGTCCTATCCTCCCCCAAAACAGGAGTCATTGATCCGCACTCCACACTCGCTGAACATGGCGTGCAGGATGGTAGCAAGCTCTACCTCACCCGCCGCCAAGAGGCAGCACGGACCCCTTTTGTCGATGACGCCATCGCGGAGGTGCGCTCAACCATCGGCGCAGCACAATGGGTGTGGTCCGGCGCAATGCGCAGCAGTGGCGCACTGGCAGTCCTCACATTCCTGATTATCCTGGCCAGCACCATTGCAGGTCGTGGCCTCTGGCTCCACGATCCACCACTGCCACCCCAAGGGTGGACGCAACTGGCCATCATCGTTGTCAGTGCCCTTATTGGTCTTGGCCTGGCACTGTGGCGCAAACACGAATGGATGCGATTCCTTGGGGCACTCCTGCCGCTGGCAACATTCATCATCGCCGAGATATCCCTACGCGGAACCCCCGCACCCAATGCTGCGGCTACAACCGTGATAGCAGTGGCGCTCAGCGCAATACCCGCAATGTGGGCAGCGGGACGAAAAGCACCTGCAGGCGGCCTCGGCGGCATCGTCACAGCACTCATCATTACACTGGTCGCCGGTGTAGTCCTGGCCGGCACGCACTTCGGTGGCAACATCTACGCCATCGCAGCATGGTCAGCATGGCTGCCCATCCTCGTTCTACTCATCGCGCCATCCGTAGGCCTGCGCTCAACCGGCCTGCCAGCACTCATCCGCCACAATGAAGCCGGCGACCAAGTAGAACGCGAAGCCATCCGTACACAAGCGCGCCGGGCCGAAGCAATCAGTCGTGGGGTGTCCTGGGCGGCAGTAGTACTCGCCTTGCTCATCCTCATCATTCTTACCGCCAGCCCTGTTTGGCAGCACGGCCTCATCGCAGTGGTGCTCTGCTTTGCTTTGCTACTACGCCAGAATGGCTTTGCCGACGCACGCATCATCACCACACTCATCACAACAGGTGTTTTGGGCCTAAGTCTCACCGCCGGTGCGGCCGTACGCTGGGCACAGAACCAGGGTGTCTCCCTTGAAAACCCTGCACCTTGGTGGCTATCAGCCCAAACAAACATGTGGGTCTGGCTCGTCGCAGCAGCTGTTTTACTGTTGGGTGCAGGCATAGCCGTAGCCATCGCTCTGCGCCAACGCGATGACGTGGAAGAAGCCCGCGTGGCACGCATCCTGTCCATGCTGGATATCTTGGTGTGCCTGGCATCTATCCCCGTCATTCTAGCTGCACAGGGGCTCTACCAGTACTTTTGGGCAACCATCTAACGGGTATTGCTTTCCTCTGGCGTGGAAAACAGCCTTGCCAACAAACGGTTGTACTGCACCACCGCTGCTGGCCCTGTAGGCACCTGGATCGGTTCACGCACGCTCGGTGCGTGGGCAGCAGGAAGTGTGAGCGTATCCGCCGGATCCTCATTTGTCGGTGCAGCACCCACCTTGACCACACTGACTCGGCCTTGCCGGGCCGCCTCATAAAGGTGGTGCCCCGGCCGGTACAGCCACGAATGGTCGGTGTAGTGCCGGTCGGCGACCAGCAACACATGTGTGGCAAGGGATGTTCCGGCAACAATGAGCTCACCACTGCAGGTGTAGGGCAGATCCACAACCACGATGGGCCAGCGGTGGGATGCACGGTGCATCGCCGACATCAACTCCTCTGACGAAAGCGGTTGGGGGCTTGCTGTGGTCAACAGTGGTGATGCCCCTGAAGAATCAGCAAAAGGCTCAATCTGGGCGCGCAGCAACCCCCACGACGGCGCATGCGCCAACCCCACAAGATCACCGCCAGTATGGGCACCCAACGGCCCACGAAGAGGCTGATTGACACCATCAGCATCAACCGCAACCATAGGTAACCGTGCTGTCGCGTTAAGAACAATGGAGATCAGTGCCGTGGTTGGGGTGGTTAACATCTGGTCACTAACAGCAGCAACAGCGATAAGCGCTGGTTGATCATCCACGCGACCAACAGTGCGCTGTGAGCGGGCAACGGCATCAGACCACCTGAGGTGGCGTGTGAGGGAAGTCGGAGAAAATTTATTCATAGCGTTTTCGTTCTGAAGCGGAGAATGTGCAAGCTGTGTATAGCATAAGGGGACGCGGTTCTTGCTCCACCGAGCGTGACCGAACAATGAACATGAGGAGTTGAAATGAACGAGCACAAGGACACACAAGCTGGCATTCCGCCGTGGTTGCAGGTGAACCATGAGACCAAAGAGGAAACTGAGCGCTCTCAGGAGCCTCACACAAAGACGTCATCACAACACCCACAATCGTTTGATGGTGCGCCCCGGACCGCCCATTCGCCCAATCCTCCTGCCCCACAGCAGCCACCGGCAAGCTACTCTCGTCCGGAGCCCCAGCTGGCACCACCACAAAAACCGTGGTTTGACGCGCCCAAGGTGACCGAACAGCCGCCGGCCCCGCAACCGACGCCGCCTGAAACTCCACCACCGACACCGCGCCCAGACCAGTCAATTTCACAGCCGGTCACCCGGCAACCTGCGGCACCGCAGAATCCACCTAGTCAGCCTCCATTCGGGCGTACTAGCAGTGAAGTCCAGGAGCGTCCGCTCAAGGCTGAAGCAAGCATGCCACCAAAGAACCAGCCATCCGCTCCCGGATGGGCTCCGACTCAGCCACCTGCGCCTGGAATGTCATCGTCGCCGCAGAATCCGGAGCAACCCCCTCATGTGGAACTCACGCCACCGGTTGCACTGGATCAGCGCAATCTTGTGAATCCCGTGAAGGCCCCACCGAAGGCTGGTTGGCGCAAGCTCGTCCACAACTTGACGGGTGGAAAAATCAACCCTGGTGACTCGCGCTCTGCGATGGAAGAGGACGCACTGCTAGCTGCTGTTCGCACACCATTGCGTGGGGATTACCGCATCGCTGTCATGTCGCTCAAAGGTGGTGTGGGCAAAACAACAACCACTGTTGCCCTTGGTGGTGTTTTTGCCAGCGAACGCGGTGACCGTGTGATCGCCATCGATGCCAACCCTGACCTTGGCACGTTGGCGCAACGCACTGCGGCACCGGGCCCCGCGACCATCCGTGATCTCCTCACAGCAGAGGACACTTCCCGCTACCCGCAGGTGAGAGCATTTACCACACAAGCTGCTTCCCGTTTGGAAGTTATCGGCAGTGAGCGCGATCCAGCAGTGTCGGAAGCTTTCAGTGAGGATGACTACCGGCATGCGATTGATATTTTGCAGCACCACTACAACGTGATTCTTACGGATTGTGGAACGGGGCTTATGCACTCAGCCATGGCTGGTGTTCTGGAGTTGGCTAACACGTTGGTATTGGTAACCTCTTCCGCGCTTGATGGCGCGCAGTCTGCTTCGGCGACGCTGGATTGGCTTGTCATGCACGGTTATGAGCAGCTGGCCGCGAACTCTATCGTGGTCGTTTCTTCATCCGCGCCCGGCAAGCCAACTGTGGACATTGATCAAATTGTGGAGCATTTCCGTTCACGCACACGAGCTGTCCACATTATCCCGTATGACCGCCACTTGGCGGAAGGTGCTGTGGTGGATTTGAACCGTATGGCTCGACCGACGCTGACGGCCTATCGTCAATTAGCAGCGTCGATCGCGGAAGATTTTGGGTCGTGGCACCGACATGCGAGGTAACAGAATTCTCCTTGCCGTTAGTATCAGTGCTTGTGCGCTAGCTGTAGTGGCGTGCACACCACGTTTGGAACCCCCGGAAGCAGAAAAGATTCCGCCAGTGAACACGGTGTCTGAATGGTCTAAGAATCGTGCTGAGCCCTACGGCATCCCTGAGCGGCAACTGCGAGCGTATGCCTACGCTGCGTGGCGTGTTCAGGCGGACAACGGCTGCCAGTTGGGTTGGCCAACACTTGCTGCCGTGGGCCAAGTCGCCTCGGACCATGGACGGGCCGAAGGGTCTGTGGTGGGTGAAGATGGGCTCACATCCAAGCCCCTGCGTGGCCTTTCCATCATGAACATGCCGCCTTTGACAGTGCCGGATACAGACAACGCTGTCACCGATGGGGATGCCACACAGGATGTAGCCGTAGGCCCTATGCAAATTATGCCGTCCCGCTGGGAGCAACACGGTAGCTCTGCAGAGGAAGGCCGTAAACCGAATCCTGACAATATTGATGATGCTGCGTTGACCGCAGCACGCATCATGTGTGAAGCCGGCAACCCAACCTCACCGGAGGGATGGGATGAGGGTGTGAAGCGATTCTTTCACACGCCTGAGGCCGTCAAAGAAGTCCATCATGTGGCAAAGGAGCTGTCGCGTTAATGCAAAACACTAAGCGCGCGTGTGCGGCTATCGTGGTTCTCTTTTCTCTGGGCTTGGCGGCCTGCGGGCAACCTGGCTCGGCGAAAGTTGCCAAAGTTGAGCAGCAGATTCCCCCGTTGGGTGAGCTGCCGCCGCTGCCCACGAGTTACTTCCCACCGCCCCCAGAACCCGAAACTTCAGAGCCACCACCTCCGCCACCACCGACGTCGGTGCACACGGAGACAGTGACACAAGCGCCGCCTCCTCCACCACCACCGCCACCGCCACCGCCACGGCGACCTGGAATCGAAGAAGCGTTGGATATGCTCCTCCGCCTCTAACACACCACTTTTGCGCGATGCTGAAGGAAAACACACAGAAGGAAACCACGATGGCACACCGCCCTTCCGCTGCCAGACGGCGCCAGGCTCCCCCTATCTCCCCGCAGCAGGAACCGGGGTTTAACCAAGACCCACAATCACACTCGAATACAGGTTCAAAGAGCACACCTGAGCTATTACCGGCCAGTGTGACCCCGCCGGGTGCGCAGGAGGGTGACGGCCAGGCCCATTCCGTCCGCCCACCCCGCAAAGATCACCGTCTGGCGGTGCAGGCCGAGAAACTGCGCCTGTCGGCGCTAACTAGCGCCATTCAGTTTGGTGGGCAGAGCCCCAGCATCAAACCACGGCGTTTCGGAATTCTTCTTGGTTCTTTGGCCATTGGACTGGTTATTCTCGGCGGAACCATCGGCGGATCCGCACTCCTGCAGTGGATTGCAAACCGGTAGCAGAATTAGAAGTAGGCATTGAGCAGTAGATACTGAGCCACTAAGAAGAGGAGGGCCCGGCACCGCCGGAGCCCTCCTTCGCCTCTTTAAACGCGTGAGTGTTTAGATCTTCGCCTTGGACTTCTCCAGCTCGTCGAAGATTTCCTTCGGGATGCGGTCGCCCAGGGTCTTGAGGTACTCCTCACCCTCAGCGAACTCGGCTTCGAACTCGGCCGGGTTGACGGCGAGTGCTTCACGGACGTCCTCGAGTGGGGTGTCCAGGCCGGTGAGATCCAGGTCCTCGGCGCGGGCAACCAGGCCGGCGACGGTGTCGTCGGCGTCGACGCGGCCCTCAATGCGGTCAATGACCCACTTGAGTACGCGGGAGTTGTCGCCGAAGCCCGGCCACAGGAAGCGACCGTCCTCGCCACGGCGGAACCAGTTGACCAGGAAGATGGACGGCATGCGGTCGCCGCCCTCGGCGCCACGGTCGATCCAGTTCTGGATGTAATCGCCGACGTTGTAGCCGATGAACGGGAGCATCGCGAACGGGTCGTGGCGCAGGGAACCGACCTTGGCCTCAAGGGAAGCAGCGGTCTGGCCGGAAGCCAGCAGGGAGCCGATCATGGCACCGTGGTTCCAGTCGCGGGCCTGGGTGACCAGCGGGATGGTGGACGGGCGGCGGCCTCCGAAGAGGATGGCGTCGAGCTTGACGCCCTTCCAGTCGTCGAACTCCGGTGCAGCGGTCGGGCACTGGGAGATGGCCACGCAGTAGCGGGAGTTCGGGTGAGCAGCCGGGGTGCTGGACTCAGGGGTCCAGTCGTTGCCCTGCCAGTCGATGAGGTGCGCCGGCACCTCGCCGTCCATGTCCTCCCACCAGACATCGCCGTCATCAGTCAGCGCGACGTTGGTGAACAGGGTGTTGCCTGGCTCCATGGTGCGCATGGCAATCGGGTTGGAGTCGTAGTTGGTGCCCGGAGCGACGCCGAAGAAGCCGTTCTCCGGGTTGACAGCGTAGAGGCCGTCCTCGCGCAGCTTCAGCCATGCGATGTCATCGCCGACGACCTCGGCGGTCCAGCCCTCAATGGTCGGGGTGATCATGGCCAGGTTGGTCTTACCGCAGGCAGACGGGAATGCTGCCGCGATGTGGTAGGCCTTGCCGTTCGGGTCGGTGAGTTTGAGGATGAGCATGTGCTCCGCCATCCAGCCCTCTTCGCGGGCCATGACGGAAGCGATGCGCAGGGCGTAGCACTTCTTAGCCAGGATGGCGTTGCCGCCGTAGCCGGAACCGTAGGACCAGATTTCCTTGGTCTCCGGGAACTGGGAGATGTACTTGGTGTCATTGCACGGCCACGCCACGTCTTCCTGGCCTGGCTCAAGCGGTGCGCCGATGGAGTGGAGGCAGCGGACAAAGTCGCCGTCCTTGCCAATCTTGTCCAGGGCTTCCTGGCCCATGCGCGTCATGATGCGCATAGACATGACCACGTAGGCGGAGTCCGTCAGCTGCACGCCGAGCTTCGGCTCCGGGTCAGAGATTGGGCCCATGCAGAACGGCACGACGTACATGGTGCGGCCCTTCATGGAGCCACGGAAGTGCTCGGTCATCTCAGCCTTGAGCGCGCTCGGCTCGACCCAGTTGTTGGTCGGGCCGGCATCCTCTTCCTTCTCGCTGGCGATGAAGGTGCGGGACTCCACACGCGCCACGTCGGACGGGTGGGAGCGAGCGAGGAAGCTGTTCGGACGCTTGTCCTCGTTGAGCTTGATCAGCGTGCCCTTTTCTACCAGTTCAGCGGCGAGACGGTCCCACTCTTCGTCTGATCCGTCGGCGAAAACGACCTGCTCCGGCTGAAACAGCTCCACAGCGTCATTAATCCACTCAATCAGTTGTTCGTTTTCGGTGGGGGCCTGCCCCTGAAGACCCTTCACTACGGCGGTCATACATTCTCCTCAATAATCGGCGACTACCCAGTTAATTCTTCCCTTTTAGAGTATCGAAATGTTACCCCCACCCGCCCGTCTCACGAAACTGCCCACGATAGCGCGACAATGTCACATATTTCCCACCCCCGAAAGAGGGGCCGGGAAGGGTGGCTGACGGCGAGGGTAAAACGTCGATAAGCAGCTTTGATTCCTGTAATACCTGCCGAGCGGATGGTATGTGAGGTCTGCGGGCAGGATGCGCGAATGTTTTTGTCTTTATTGCCCCTATGCGGGGGACTGGCCTCAAAGCTGCGACAATGGCGTGCGTGAATGATTCTCTTGGTGAACTCCCGCACGGCCGTCCCCCGCAAACTGAGTTTGATACGGGCCTGGATTACCCCCGCCTGGGGTCCGTGACTTTCCGTCGTGGCACGCTCACGCCTAATCAGGAGCAGCTTTTCGACGAATGGTGGCCCCGCCTCGGCCGCATCCTCACCCATTCAGATGAGGATCAGACCATTGATGTTGATGAGTGGTTTGGGCGCAGCGGACACAAGACCATCGTGGAAATTGGGTCAGGCACAGGCACGTCCACGGCGGCGATGGCTCCGCTGGAGAAGGACACGAACGTGATCGCGGTCGAGCTGTACAAGCCGGGCCTGGCCAAACTGCTGGGTTCTGTTGTGCGCGGCGGGATTGAGAACATCCGCATGGTGCGCGGAGACGGCGTTGAGGTCCTCGCCCGCATGTTCCCGCCGGAATCCCTCGATGGCGTGCGCATTTTCTTCCCGGATCCGTGGCCGAAGGCGCGGCACCACAAGCGGCGCATCATCCAGTCGGGCACGCTCAACCTCATTGCCACACGACTGAAGCCGGGCGGCGTGCTGCACGTGGCCACCGATCACGCGGACTACGCCGAGTGGATCAACGAGCTGGTTGAGGTGGAACCGATGCTGGAATATAAGGGCTGGCCGTGGGAGAATGCCCCCATCCTGACCGACCGCCAGGTGATCACCAAATTTGAGGGCAAAGGCCTGGATAAAAAGCACGTGATTTCTGAATATCTCTGGGTGAAAAAATGACAGATGTACATAGCTTGATCCATTCCTACGCCCCCGGCGCGAATGCCGGCCCGGACAGTTTGCTGCTGGTGTGGGACGCGCCGAATTTGGACATGGGCCTGGGCGCCATCCTGGGTGGCCGCCCCACTGCCGCGTACCGGCCGCGTTTTGATGCGATTGGCCGCTGGCTCGTGCACCGCGCCTTAGACATGCCGGGCGAGGTGGAACCGGAAGCAACCGTGTTCACCAACGTCACGCCCGGTTCCGCCGATGTGGTGCGCCCCTGGGTGGAGGCGCTGCGCAACGTTGGCTTCGCCGTCTTTGCTAAACCGAAGGCGGATGAGGAATCTGATGTGGATGCGGACATGATTGCCCACATCACCCGGCGCCGGGACGAGGGCGTGCTGCGCGGAGTAGTGGTTGCGTCCGCTGACGGGCAGAACTTCCAGGACTTGCTCGATGAGCTCGTCGCCGACGGCATCCCGGTCACGGTCATTGGTTTTCACGAACACGCCAGCTGGGCAGTCACCGACCCCGCCATCACGTTCGTAGACTTAGAGGACATCCCTGGCGTATTCCGCGAACCGCTGCCGCGCGTCAACTTGGACCAGCTGCCGGACGGCGGTGCGTGGCTGCAGCCTTTCCGCCCGCTGAGCGCACTGATCAAGAACTAGGAGACGCATGTTCTATAGGTGGGGCCGTGCCGCCTACCGGCACCGCAAGATCATTCCTGTGGTGATCATTGCCCTGATCATCCTCATGCAGGTGCTGTGGGGTGCCAAGCTCGGTGAGCGCCTGTCGCAGGAGGGCTGGGAGGATCCGCGCGCAGATTCCACCACCGCTGCGGTGATTGAGGAGGAGACGTTTGGCCGCGACAATGCCGGCGACGTGATCCTGTTGGTCAGCGGCAACGTCACGGACCCGGCGGTGGTGGCGTCCGCCAACGAGCAGATCTCCCGCCTCAAAGATCGCCCGGAAGTTGACCACTTAACCAGCTATTTTGCCACCCCGAACCCGCAGCTGATCTCCCCTGACAAAACGAAGGCTTTTGCCGCGATCGGCCTGGCCGGTGACGGCGAGCAGACCTTGAAGGACTTCCGGGCGCTGCAGGAAGAGCTGGAAGCCATTGAGATCCCTGGCGCCGAAGTGCAGATCGCCGGCGCTACCGCCGTGGCTGATGCGTTGGACCGCGGCATGGCGGATGATATTGCCCGGGCAGAGAAAATCGGTCTGGTTTTTGTCGCCGTGATCCTGCTGTTCGTCTTCGGCGGTGTCATCGCAGCGGCAATGCCGCTGATCGTGGGCGTGCTGTCCATCATCGGTTCGCTGTCGATCCTGTCCATTCTGGCACAGTTCCAGCAGGTCAACGTGTTCTCACAGTCCATCATTACCCTGTTGGGCCTGGGCTTGGCTATCGACTATGGCCTGTTCATGGTGTCCCGTTTCCGGGAGGAGCTGGATAAGGGCCGCACCGTTGAGGACGCCGTGGCGGAGACCACCACCACGGCTGGCAAGACGGTGTTTTTCTCCGCGCTGCTCATCGGTGTGGCGCTGTCGGGTCTGCTGATGTTCCCGCAGGCCTTCCTCAAGTCCGTTGCCTACGGCGCGATCAGCGCGGTGTTGTTCGCCGCCGTGATTTCGGTGGCGGTACTGCCGGCGTTGTTTGGGATGTTGGGACACAACATCGATAAATGGTCCGTCCGTCGCACCAGCCGTACGGCAAAGCGGCTCGAGGACACGATCTGGTTCAAGATCCCGGCGTGGGCCATGCGCCACTCCAAAGCTGTCATCGTGGGCGTGACAGGCGCACTGTTGGCGCTGACCATTCCCATCGTGGGCATCACCTTCGGCGGTATCAACGAGTCCTACCTGCCTCCCACCAACATGGTGCGCCAGGCACAAGATGACTTCAATGAGACCTTCCCCGCCTTCCGCACGGACCCAGTGAAGCTGGTTGTCACCGGCGCGGACAACCAGCAGCTGGTGGACGTGGTCATGCAAACCCGTCAGGTCACCGGCCTGGCCTCCCCCATGGCACCAACGCAAGCCACGAAGGACGGCACGACGGTGCTCTCTGGCACCCTGGCGGACCGCAATGGTGGTGAGGAAGTCATCGACCAACTCCGCGCCATCACCGCACCGGAGGGTGTGGACCTCTACATCGCCGGCACCCCAGCCATGGAAATCGAATCCATCGAGGCCCTCCTGGAACGCTTACCGTGGATGGCGGTGTACATGGTCGTGGCCACGTTCCTGCTCATGGCGGTGCTCTTCGGCTCGATGATTTTGCCGGCCAAGGCCGTGATTATGAACATCCTGGGTATCGGCGCCACACTCGGTTTCCTCACCCTCGTCTTCGTGGACGGCGTGGGTTCCGGCCTGCTCGGCTTCACACCAGGTCCGCTCATGAGCCCGGTTCTCGTGCTCATCATCGCGATCCTCTACGGTCTGTCCACGGACTATGAAGTCTTCCTGGTCTCGCGGATGGTGGAGGCACGGCACAAGGGCTCGCAAACAAGCGATGCGATTAAATATGGCACCGCGCACACCGGCGGGATTATTACGGCGGCCGCGCTCATCATGATCGTGGTCGCGGGCGCATTTGCGATGAGTGAGATTGTGATGATGAAGTACATTTCCTTCGGCCTCATCTTCTCCCTCGCGCTTGATGCCACGCTCATCCGTCTGCTGCTCGTGCCCGCCGTCATGCATGAGCTGCGCGAGGACAACTGGTGGGCCCCACGGTGGATCAAGCGCGCCTACGAGAGCTTCGGGGAGGGCAGTTCGCTTATCGACGACGCCCCTGCTTCAGAACCCACCCACCCCCGCACCGGCGAAATCCCCATTGGCGATACCGTCCTTGCCACGCAGCACGCCCGCAGCGGTGTGAGCGTGGACCAGGACAGCGACCTCATTCCCTTCGACGAACTCATGCGCCGACTGAATGACTGATCTTCGTTCCTGGGTGCGGTGGCTGGCCCCCGTCGCGGTCCTCATTGTTGTTGGACTGGTTTTCCGCGATCAACTGCCGTTCCTTGGGCAGGCCTTCGCGGCACTTAGCCACGCCTCCCCCTTGTACGTGACGGCGTCGATTCTGTGCTCGGTGCTGGCCATCGTGGCCATGGCCATTGTGATGCGCATCCTACTCGTGGCTAAACACGTAAACGTGAACATCGGCAACTGCACCACTATCACTCTGGCCAGCAACGCCTGGTCCACCACTCTCCCCGGTGGTCCCGCCCTGTCCGCGTGGTTGACCTACCGCGTCCACCGCTCTTGGGGCGCTTCACCGGGATTGTGCGGGTGGTTCTTTGTCATCTCCGGCGCACTGTCCACCGTGTGGATGGTGGTCATTGGCATAGCCGCCGCTATCTTTCTTGGCGCCAACCTATCCATGTGGGCTCTCGCTGGCTCTCTCGCCGTGGCCTCTGCTGCCATTGCCGGCCTGTTCTGGGCCGTGTACAACCCGACCGTGCTCGCACGCTGGACGCGCTACCTGCCAACGCGTGTGCGCGAGCGTGTCCTGCCGGTGATCACTCAGCTTGGTGATATCCGCATGTCCCCCCGCGGTTTCATCGCCGCCGCTTTCTGCTCCCTGCTCAACCAGCTTATTGACGTAGCCACCCTCTACTTCTGTGTCGCCGCCGTCACCGGTTCCCTCCCCGGCTTCACCGCCGGTGTGGATGACACCACGATCCAGGGCGTCACCTTGGCCTTCATCATGACCAAGCTGGCCGGTGCTGCCCAGATCACCCCTGGCGGCATTGGCACCGTAGAACCCGTTGCCACCGCCTCTCTGGTGGCCACTGGGCTCACCTTGGTGGACGCCACTGCCGCCACCCTGATCTACCGCATCGTTTCCTTTGCCCTCATTACCGTCATCGGCTGGGCGGTCTACCTCATTGCTTATGCCGGAAAAGGGTTCATGCTCGGCCGGCAGCACTAACGCCGCCGACCGAGCATGAACAATTCCCCTCTAAAAGAGGCCAGAAGAACTACGCCGCCGAAGCAACATCCTCCTGAGCATCTTCTTCTTCACCTTCAGGCTTAGCCGAAGAACCAGACTTGGAACTAGACCCCTTAGAGCCAGAGCCCTCCTCCGGAGTCGCATCCTCATCCGACTGCTTCGAACTACTCAGATTCTCCAACGCATCACCAACAGTGATCTGACCACCAGAACTACCAGAACCCGGAGCACAGAACGCCCACAGCAAACCAGCAGCACCAGCAAGAGCAGCCAAAGCACCCAGAACCTTCAACGCATCCTGATTGTTGTAAGCAAAAGCCTTCAACTGACCATCAACCCGCGCAGCAAACCGCGAAGCATCCTCATTGTAGATACCCGTACCCTGCTGAATCCTGGAGTTCGCCTCCTGAATCTGCTTACCAATACTCTCCTGCACCGCCATAATGCCCGGCGCCTTCGCATTACCCAACGCAATCAACGGCAACGACAACAGCAGCGCACTAATCACACCACCAACAGCCGGCAAACAACGCTCAGTAATCGGATCATCACTGGAACCATCACCCGAAGAACCAGGCGCATTCTCATCCAAGTTAGACACCGTGCACGACAACTCAGAACCAGTCTTCGCCGGAACAGTGAACTTGCCACCCTCCAGCGTCACATCAACAGCAACACCAGAATCAGTGCACTTAACACTCTTCGGCTCACCATTAGCCTCAGCCACCGTCACAGTGCCCACAGTATTCGGATTCGACGTACGGTAACGAAGAACCTCAGCACCAGACTCATCAGTGACTACAGCCCCCTCATCAAGAGCCACGATCTTCTTACCCGCATCATCAGCCTTCGCATCCTCAATAGAGAACTTCCAACCAGACTTCGTCGCCGGAGCCGTCGGCTCAACAACCTTGCCACGCTTATTCACAAAGTTCTTCTCAATATTGATCACACCCTGGCAACCCTTAGTCGCTTGCTCCACGAGCGTCGCCGACAACTCGGTGTACTGAGTAACTGGAATCCAGTCATCATCACCAGAGATGTAACCCAAGTAGGTGGCGGCATCCGTACCCGGCTGCACTGCTTTACCAACAGCCAGCGGAACAACCCGAGTACCGGCATTCTTCAGGCTGTTAGCAGCCTCCACCGCGGTTTGAACTGCGGACTTCACTCCGCCACCCGAACCGTCGCCATGCTTATTCGGTTGACCATCAGTGATCAGGTAGACGACCGTGTAATCCTTACCTTGGACCTCACTCAATGCCTTCTGCCAGTTGGTGTACCTGTCAGCACCATTCGATGGAATCGCAAGTTTGTCGATGTGATCGTTCAGAGTCTCCTGCTCAGAGGCAGGGGTCTTGTCTAGGTTTTGCTGCCCCTTTGCCGGAGAATCCGTCGCAAAGTTGTAAATGCCAATCTGGGTATCCGTATCCTTCAATGCATCAACGACAGCCTTGCCAGCCTCCTTCGACTGCGCTAGGCCCTGAGGACCGATCGAACCAGAAACATCAAACACAAGCGCCATGCTCAAGCCACCGCAACGCTCCGGAAGTGGCGGGTTAGCCGCGATGGCATGGCCGGCATCGACCGGCGCGGCAGATGCGCGGGGTGTTGCCACTAGAACGCTGGCAACCAACGCCAGGATGGTGATCAGGGTGACCAGCAGCCACTGTGGGCGCACCCGATGTAATGACTTCATGGAAATGACTCCCAAAACTCTGAGAAACTACCTAAAGGGCTATGGACTCAACATTAGATACCGTTGCATTCCGGTGCAATGAATATCGCGCATGAGCAGCCTCCCTACCCCCAGCTGACACCCTTTCGGGGACGACGTACCTGTCATCGCGGGAAGGGGCGCGGGCTATTCTGGGGCCATGAAGAACTCCACCGCTATCACGCTCGACGTTGTTGCCATTGCACTGTTCGCATTGTTTGCGCGCATTGCACACCAGACTGATGAGATGCCACTGAACTTTGCCGGCTGGCTCAGCACCCTGCGGCCGTTCTTGCTCGGTGTGGCGCTGGCGTGGGCAGTGGCGCTGTTTGCTCTGAAGGAAGCTAAAGGCTGGGCCATCTGGCTCATCACCGTGGCTACCGGTTTAATTATCTGGGCAATAAGAAATCAGCAGCTGCCGCACTGGTCCTTCATTCTCGTAGCCAGTGTGATGTCGGCGCTGCTGATGTTGGGGTGGCGCGGTATTGCGCGCCTGATCAAGCGGTAGGTTAACCGCTGATTAGAACGGCAATTTGCCGGAGGCAATCGACTGGACAACCCAGATGATGTAGTTGATAATTTCGGCGCCGATGTCCAATGCACTGCTGAGCATGGGGTCCTCCCAGGGGTCGAAGTGTATTTCCTTTAACGATTCAAGTATCGCCGCTGAAGCGCAGCTTGTTACAACCGGCTGGCTACAGCGGGTGAATGGCGTGCTTCTTCGGCAGATCTCGGTCGTACTTGGTGGATAGCTGACGTAGAGCTCGGCGCAAGGTCAAGCGGGTCTCTGACGGCTGGATCATCGCATCCAAGTAGCCGCGTTCGGTGGCCACGTACGGGGAGGTCATGTTCTCCTCGTAGAAGTCCATGAACACCTTCTTCATGTACGCACGCTGGTTCTCATCCTCAATGGTGGCCAGCTGCTTACCCTGAATCATCACGGCAGCAGCAGCAGAACCCATGACGGCGATCTGCGCGGTCGGCCACGCAAAGTTCAGGTCACCCGTCAGGTTCTTCGAACCCATCACGGCGTAAGCACCGCCATACGCCTTGCGGACAATAAGAGCGATCTTCGGTACCGTTGCCTCCACCACGGAGAACGCCAACTTAGCGCCACGGTGGATAAGGCCGACCTTCTCCTGGTCCACGCCCGGCAGATAGCCCGGGGTGTCCACCACGAAGATGAGCGGCAGGTTGTACGCATCACAGATCTGAATGAAGCGCGCGCCCTTGTCCGCGGCGTCCGCATCAATACATCCAGCGAAATGCATAGGGTTGTTGGCTACGAAGCCGACCGGGCGGCCGTCGATACGCCCAATGGCGCAGATGAGGTTCGGGGCGTAGTTCTCCTGGATTTCCAGGATCTCCTCATCATCACCCAGCTGGACCAGCAGGTCCATCATGTCGTATCCGGCGTTGGTGTCATCCGGCATGAACTCATCCAAGGCAGAGTCATCCAGATCCTCGTCCGCGGGCGCCCATGCCACCGGCGGCTCATCAAAGGAGCTGGTGGGCAGGTGTGCGAGCAGGTCGCGGACAAAATCAAACGCCTCATCTTCAGACTGCACGGTCACGGAGACATTGCCGTTCTGCTCCTGCTGCAGCGCGCCGCCGAGCTCAGCGGAGGAAATATCCTCACCGGTCACCTCACGGATCACGGCCGGGCCGGTGACATACATCTCCGCCTGGCCTTCAACAGCAACAATGAAGTCCGTGGTCACCGGCGCATACACCGCGCCACCAGCGGACTTACCCAGCATGATGGAGATCTGCGGGGAACGGCCAGACAGTGGCAGCTGACGGCGGGCAATCTCCGAGTACATAGCCAGAGAAGTCACCGCGTCCTGAATACGCGCGCCACCGGAATCCTGAATACCAATGACGGGGCAGCCAATCTTGATGGCCATCTCCATCACGTCCACGACCTTGCGGCCAAACGTCACGCCGACGGAGCCGCCGTACACGGTCTTATCGTGCGCGTAAATGGCCACCGGGCGGCCATCGATGCGGCCATAACCAGTCACAACACCATCGGAGTACACAGCATCCGGGTCGCCAGGGGTGCGGGCGAGGGCGCCGGATTCGACGAAGGACCCTTCGTCCAGAAGCGCATTAATGCGTTGACGCGGCGTGGTTTGCCCAGCATCATCACGCTTCTTCCGCGCGCGCTCTGAGCCCGGATCCTGCGCGCGCTCTAAACGGTCGCGCAGTTCAGCGAGTTTTTCAGCGGTCGTTGCCATTAATCCACTCCTGCATATGCTTGCCGACGATCCCCACCGCCGGCTCATCTACAACCGCCAAGTGATCACCCGGCAGCTGCACGATGGTCAAATCTTCCACGATGGCGGCCCAGCCGCCGTCCGGTGCAATATCTGCGTAAGCAGGCTCCAGCATAATCGCACCTTCGTGCATACCCTCCGCACGGAAGAGCAGCACCGGCACGTCAACATCAGCCCACTTGGTCAAATCCACCTTGCCCAAGATCTGGTTGTCCACGAAGCTTGCGCGCTGGTGCTCCAGCACACCGGCGGACAGGCCATGCGCCGAGGCGTCCGTGGTGGCCAGGAATTCACCCAGCATGGTCAGCAGCGCATCCTCACCAGCGGTGTCCAGCAGCTCGTAGGGCACCTCAAAATCGAGGCCGTACGTCTCCTTGGCAAAAGCGGCGTAGCGCTCCCAGCGTGCGCGGACGTTCTCCGGGGTATTCGGCGTTGGGTTCCGAGGCTGGGTGGTATCCAGCAGTGCGATGAATTTCACCTCCGGGGTGTCCCCACCGGCTGCGGAGCTTGCGCGGTTTTGCAGCTGGTGCGCCACCTCATAGGCCAGAGCACCACCGAAGGACCAACCAGCCAGCACGATCGGCTGGCCTGCGGCGAGTTCCACGATGTCCTCGATGTAGGCCGCGGCACGCTCCTCGAGGCTGCCTTCGAGACGCTCCAGGCCGTACACCGGAACGTTGTCCGCCAGGCGACGCGTCAGCGGTTCGTACACCACGGTCGAACCACCAGCCGGGTGGAAAAGGAACACCGACGGCGTGGTCTCATCCGTGCGTGCGCGCAGCACGCGGACGTTGCCCTCCACAGCGGTTTCCAGCCCTTCACGCACCACGTTGGCCAGCGGCTCCAAGGTGTCTGCGTCCAACACCTGCTGCGCGGTCACCTCGATGCCGGAGCGCTCCGTCAGGTGCGCGGCGATCTCACCGGCCACGTTCTCATCGATCTTTGGCAGCGGCGAGGTCACACCAGCAGCGGCCGCACCGGCGTACTTCGCCCACGCACCAAAGACCATGCGCTCAGAGGCATCGCGCGGGGCGACACCCACGCCGGTAGCGGGCTGGTCAGCCCCTGGCTGCTCTACCTCTGTTTCTACTGGCTGAGCCTGCGCAGCGGGCTCACCCAGGCCAGCCCCCGTTTCCCGTGGCAGGTCGGTCTTTGACCGACCTGCCACGGCGTCTTCAACCATGTGGATGACGTCGGCCACGGAGGCGTCGCGAAGCGCTTGGAGCTGCAGTGGCGGAATCTGGAAGTCGTTTTCCACGCGGTTCTTGATGCGCATGCCCATGAGGGAATCCAGGCCCAGGTCAATGAGTGGCAGTTCCACCGGAAGGTCATCCACGTCATAGCCCATGGACTCAGACACGATGGCGCGGAGGCGTTCCTCCACGGTTTCCTTGGCGGGGTCCCACACGACGGGCTCCACATCCACGGCACCGGGAACACCGGACTCGCGGGCAGCTTCGGCCAGCTCACGTGCGGCGGCCACTTCCGGGGGCTGGGGGTTATCCGTCACGCCGGGGAGGGGGGTATTGGCCAGGTCCAAAGTCGTGGCAAAGCCTTCTGCGATGAGCGCTTCCCCACTGTGCACCGTGACGGTGAGACCACCGAGACCACGGCGAACCAACGTGGTGAGCTCGCCCGAAGCGGGCAGGGAGGCGCGCTCCTCCGCAGCGATGACCCGCGCATTCGGGTCCGTCTCAGCGGCGGCAAGCTCCACGAGCTGCATGACCGAGTAAATCTGATCGGCCTGCGTGGCGTAGGCCAGGGTCCCGTCAGGAAGCGACACGCGCGCCCCCAGCGGACCGGAACCCGACGCGGAGGGGCGAGCATCCGTCCACAGATCATTGCGCTTGAACTGCGTATGCGGCAGATTCGCGCGCGCACCAGCACCAGCAATCGCGGCGAGATCCACCGACATGCCCTGGACATACAGCTTGGCAGCGAGGTCCAGCAGCGTGGCCACCTCGTTTTCCTTGCGCTTCAAGGAGAACAGCAGCTGCGCATCCGGCTTGCCCACGGAGAATGCCGTGTTCATCATGCCCATAATCGCCACCGGGTTCGGGGAGATCTCCACCAACGTGGTGTGACCAGCAGCAAAAGCCGCCTCCGTGGCATCCTGGAACATCACCGGTTGGCGCGTCATGCGGATCCAGTAGTCCACGTCATGCACGGTCTCACCCGGGCGGTGCGTGCCATCGACGGAACCAAAGTGCGTGATGCGCAGCGGCTTCGGATCAATGCCCGCGATCTCGCCGGCCAGCTCACCCAGGATCGGGTCAAGCATGCTCGTGTGGCCAGCACCGCGAACCTGCAGCTTGCGTGCGAATTTCTCTTCCGCTTCCAGCGCCGCCACCAGGTAATCCACGGCCTTGCCGGGCCCGCCCACAGTGGTCATGCCCGGACCCGCGTACACCGCGGGCTCAACGCCGGAAGCTTCGGGATGCTTGTCGACGAACTCCGTCAACTGCTCCCGACTCAACTCCACCACGGCCATGGCACCTTCCGCATCGGTGCCAGCCACCTGCTTCTCCCCCTCACCCATGAGGCGGGCGCGAGCGCAGGCGATGGTGAGTGCGTCCTCGGCGGACAGGCCACCGGCGGCATATGCCGCGGCCATCTCGCCCATGGACATGCCCATCGTGGCTGCCGGGGTGATGCCGTAGCTGGCCAGAAGATCTGTCACCGCGATTTGAATGGCGGTGATGGTGACTTGGCCGGTTTCGGTGTCATACGTCTGCTCATCATCAAGAATGAGGTCCATCATGGACCAACCGGATTCAAAGGCAACGACCTTGTCCAGCTCCTGGATGCGCTCCCGGAACAGCGGGTTGACCTCCACCAAGCGTTTGGCCATCTTGCGGTGCTGCGAACCAAAACCGGAGTAGACAAACACCGAGCCAGCCGCCGCGGGGCTGTCTGCGGAGTACACGCCCTGCGTGTTCTTACCCTGGGCGACGTAGCCCATGCGCTTGGTGGCTTCTTCCACGGTGGATGCGGTGACCACGGCGCGTGAACGGCCATGGTTGCGGCCAGCCAGCGTGCGGGCCACTGCGCGCAGATCCGTCTTCGCGCCGGTTTTCTCCAGCGCCTCTTCCACCACGCCCGCCATATCCCGGCGACGCGAGGGCAACAGGCCAGACACCGGCAGCAGAACAAGGTCCGGGTTCTCCGGATCAATCAGTGCAGATGGCGTGTCAGCCTCGACCTTGTAGTCCGACGCATCAAAGTCGCTGAGCACTACGTGTGCATTCGTGCCACCGAAGCCGAAACCGGACACACCAGCGGTGCGGCGGCCGGAGTACTGCGGCCACTCGCGGGGATCTTCCACGATCTCAATAGACTGCGCATCAAAGTCCACGTACCTGTTCGGCGCGGTGAAATTAGCAGTCGGCGGAACCGTGTCGTGCTTGAGCGCATCGATGACCTTGATCATGGCCACAACACCAGCGGCGGATTCAGCGTGGCCGATGGTGGACTTCGCCGACCCCAGCAGCAGTGGCTCTGAATCCGGGCGGCCAGCGCCGGAACCCAAGACCTCACCCAGGGCGGTGGCCTCAATCGGATCTCCCAAGGCGGTTCCCGTGCCGTGGGCCTCCACCAGGTCCACCGTTGCCGGATCCACACCAGCATCCGCGTACGCGCGACGCAGCACATCCACCTGTGCTTCCGGGTTCGGGGCGGTCAGACCATTGGAGTGGCCATCCGAGTTCGTGGCCGAACCCTTGATCACGGCCAGCACGTTATCCCCATCCGCAATCGCGTCCTCCACGCGCTTGAGCACGATGAAGCCGGCGGCCTCCGCACGCACAAAACCATCCGCATCATCAGAGAATGCGCTGATCTTGCCAGTCGGGCTAATCACGCCCAGCTCGGAGAAAGCAGTGGAGATAAACGGCGAGGCCATGATGTTCACGCCACCGGCCAAGGCGA
The DNA here is from genome assembly GCF_030232825.1 of Corynebacterium sp. MSK044. Classification (NCBI taxonomy): domain Bacteria; kingdom Bacillati; phylum Actinomycetota; class Actinomycetes; order Mycobacteriales; family Corynebacteriaceae; genus Corynebacterium; species Corynebacterium sp. MSK044. The sequence goes on along the minus strand of NZ_JASPJJ010000010.1, from coordinate 50,131 downwards.
CATCCGCTTCCCCATCACGCAGTGCGCGCACGGCGTGGTGCACTGCAACCAGGGAAGAAGAGCACGCGGTGTCCACGTTCATGCTTGGGCCGCGGAAGTCGAAGGCGTAGGAAATACGGTTCGGAATGATGGAGCTCGCTGTACCCGTCAGTGCATACGGGTGCGCCGACGCCGGGTCGGAGGTGATCAACATGCCGTAATCATTCGAGGAGGAGCCTACGAAGACACCGACGGATTCCCCGCGCAGATCACTGGCCGGCAGGTTGGCATCTTCGAGTGCCTCCCACGCCAGTTCCAACATGATGCGCTGCTGCGGGTCCATATTGGTGGCTTCCAATGGGGACAGACCAAAGAACTCATTATCAAAGGTGCGGATGTCATCCAGGTAGCCACCCTGGACGTTCTGCTCCTCCATCTTCTTGGCCATCACCGGGTCACCGAGGTACTCGGACCAGCGGCCTTCCGGCACATCACCCGTGACGCACTGGCCGGTGACAAACAGGTCCCACAGTTCATCCGGGTTGGCTGCCTTGGGGAAGCGTCCGGCGCGACCCACCACAGCAATGTCCCCAGAGCCATCCGTGGCGCGGCGGGTGCTCACCGGCTTCGGTTCACCTGACAGGCCGGTACCCGCCAGCAAACCATGCGCGAGCGCCTCCACCGTGGGGAACTGGTACGCCACCGTGGGGTCCAGTTTGATATCCAGCAGGTTCTCCAGTTCACCGGACAAGACGATGACATCGCGGGAGGACAGCCCCAGGTTCTCCAAAGGTGCAGCTGGGTCTACCTCATCAACACTGGTTCCAGTGGCATCTGAAATCCACTGCCGCAACCAGGTGATCAGTTCTGCCTCGGTCATCGTCTGTGCCACAGGTCCTTCCTAGTGAATACCGTTAAAAAAATTGAACAGGGCAATCCAGTTATGTATCGGACGGTCAAGGTTAACCGTTAGCCAAATACTTCTTTCGATTAACCTGTCGGGCAATCTTGCCGGAGGAGGATCGCGCGATCTCATTCGGGGCGTAGAAGCGCACTTCTTCCGGGCTGATGCCGTGTTTGCTGCTCACCGCACCGCGGATCGCGTCCTCGGCGAGTGCATCGGCAGCCGGGTCAGCGCCTTCAACGCGTTCAACCAGCAGCACCAGCTTCTCCACATCCTCACCCGGGACAGCGAATGCTGCCACCGAATCAGGGCGCACATGATCGCTGGCCTCCATGGCGGTGGCTTCAATGTCCTGCGGGTAGTGGTTACGGCCGGCAATGACAATGAGATCCTTCACGCGGCCAGTGATGTACAGGTGTCCCTCATAGAGTGACACCAGGTCACCGGTAGCCAGCCACCCATCATTCGGTGTGTCTTCCGGCACGGTGGAACCTTCAGCCAGGCGTTGACCAAGAGTGTTGCGGAAGGTCTGCTGTGTCTCGTCCTCGCGGCCTTCATACCCCACCGCCACGTTGTCGCCGTGGATCCACAGCTCACCGATGGTTCCTTCCGGCACCTCATTGCTTGTCGAGGGATCCACCACCGCCACCGCCATATCCGGCACCGGCTGCCCATTGGAAGCGAACGCGATACCGGACGCATCACCCGCGGAGACTTCCACAATCTTGCCTTCGCCGACCTGCTCGCGGTCAAAGTACTTGAACAGCGGGCGCTCTTCGGTCTGTGGGGTGGACACGATGAGGGTGGCTTCTGCCAGACCATAGGACGGGCGCAGCACCAGCGGATCTAGCTTGGATGGGGCAAATGCCTCGACGAAGCTTTCCACGGCGGCGCGCGTGACCGGCTCGGAGCCGACGATGATGCCGTCTACCTGGCTGAAGTCATAGTCTTCGGCGTTCTCCGGCGTGGCATAGCGTGCCGCCAGGTCCAGGGCGAAGTTCGGCACAACGGTGTAGGTGAACTGGTCTTCATCGCCTTCACGGAAGGTCATCTGGTCCATCCAGCGCTTCGGCTGCTGGATGAAGTCACGCGGGCTCATCAGCTCGAACTCGATGCCCATGATGGTCACGAACACGGTGAGGATGATGCCCATGTCGTGGTGCAGTGGCAGCCACGTGGACAGACGCAGCGGCATTTTCAGTTCCGCTGCATCATAAATCTGCAAAACGTTGGTCAGGATCGACCGGTTGGTCAGCACAACACCCGCCGGCAAACGCGTAGAGCCGGAGGTGTACTGCAGGAACGCCACCTGGTCCACCGGGTCAATGTCTTCCCGCTCCTCCGGCGGCGTCCACGCGTCCGCGAGGGAATCCGGCAGGGAATCAACCACAAGAATGCGCGGGCGCTCCGGCTTAGGCACCTCCGCGAAGAACTCACGGACAGCCTTGGCACCCACGTTGTTGGTCAGGACCGTCTTAGCGCCACAGTCAGCCATGACGGAACGTAGCTGCTCATCGTGTCCCGGCTCATTCGGGTCATACAGTGGCACCGGCACCTGATCGGCGTACACGGCACCCATGAAGGCAAAGATGTACTCCGGGGAATTCGCCGCCAAGATGGCCACACGGTCCCCCGGCGCGCCGGTCTGCTGCAGGCGGGCAGCCACAGCCTTGATGCGGGTGATTACCTCCTCACGGGTGAAGTCCACCGGGGTGCCTTCACGCGATTCGGAGAAATCCCAGTAGCGCATCTGGTGCAGGTCGCCCGTACCCATCTCCGCACTGCCCTGGTAGAGCATTTCGCACAGCTGGTAGAGCGAGAGCTCCGGCGGCAGGTCAATCTTGTCGTCGTCATAGAACTGGTAGAGCAGTTGCTCGAGATCCATACTTCTTCCGCTCCTTTTGTTGTGGCTAACTAACTTCAGCGATGCGCTGTCGAATCCACTCTACGGTCCATGCGTTCGCTGTGGTGCCAGGAATCACGTTTGGGTTGGATGCGTACATGGCGTGCACACCATTCGCGTTCACCAAATCTTGTGCTCGACCCAGCGCATCCACCACGTTTGGCGGTGCATCGCAGATGCTGTCATCCGGGGCACAAATCTCAATGGCTCGATCATTCAGGACACCGAAGCCACCTTCACGCACACCCCGCATGGTGGCGCCAGGCACAACTGCCTGCACAATGCGGTTCAGCGGGTGCAGGGCGATCTCCGCTCCCACACCGCCGAGTTCCACACCGGGGTTGATGCCCACCGCGTTCTCGCGGCGTCCATCCGCGATCATCACCACACCGGCGATGCGCTCCGGACTGACCACACCGACATCACGTCCGATCTCATTGGCAATATCACCAACAATGACCGCTCCCTGGGAGAACCCAGCCAAGATGAATTGAGTTGAAGCGCACGTGTCCGCCACGAACTTCAGTTCAGCCTTGAGTCTCTCCGTGCCCTCATTACGCGAATCGTCATAGCTCATCTCACCGCGGGACTGCACAGACTTGAACTGTGCCGTGTACGGCAACGTCCACACACGCACATCATTGATGTCGTACTGCTCCTGCAGTGGCCGCGTAATGGAAAGCATGAAGCTCAGCGGGTTTGCCTGCGGATTAAACGGATCATCATCCTTGGATGACTCCCACGTGCCCGGCGCGGAGATAACCTCCACCGCCGGGCACCATGCGGGCTCATCAGGCTCCCCTGGGCCTGGTGGCAGGACCTCATCAATCGGACCACCGTCTGGCCCGAGCCACTTCACCGCACCGAAGGCGATGACACCCACAACAAACAGGGCAGTAACAAGAGTAAGGACTTTGCGGGTGCGCACGTGCGCGCCTCCTAACTAGCAGAGGTTGGCGTGCGCGGCGTCGTCGATAAGCTTGATCAGCTGCTCATGGTCCAGTTCAGTGCGCTGCTGCTCAATGAGCTGACCAGCCACCGCGTCACGAGTGATAGTTTCACCACCGCACAACGTACCGGCGGTAGCTAAAAGTTGATCTTCGTTCCCTTCAATTTTCACTCCACCTTCCCGTAGAGCTTCCAGGTAAGCCTCCTGCTCTGGAGGACGCTTCGCGGTGTTCTCCGGGAAATCAGAGACCTCGCTCGCAGCACCTTCATTCTCCAGAGCATCATCCTCCGGGCGCTTCTCACTACTCGGCTTCGTGCTCGTGGTGGTGGACGCGGTACTCGTCGCAGAACTCGTCACCGCACTCGGGGTTGCGGTCACATCAGAACTATCGACGGTCGTCCCACCACACGCAGCCAACGTCAAACCAGCCACGGCGAGGGACAGTGCTACTGCGACATTACGCATAAGAGGTGTGACTCCTTAGTTCTTACGCTCGCGGACCTGGCCGAAGATCTCGTCCAAGGTGCCATGCTGGAAGGTGATGGTCTTACCACCGGCCGGGATGTCCTTCATGTCAGACGTTGGCCAGCCAAGGCGACCCTGCTCCCAACCGTTCTTGCCCCACTCGTTGAAGATGTTGCCGTAGTAGATCACGTGAGCACCAGACGCCGGGGAGAAGTAGATGTTGCCGTGCTCGAACTCCTGGAAGAAGCCACCATTGATCTTCTTCTCGTTGCTCGTTGGGTAGCCCAGGTTAGAGCGAGCGGTGCCCATCTCCGCGTACTTCGCGCCGATGGCGCCGAAGACCATGTGGTGGCCCTCGCCCACGCCCTCTGGGTTACGCGTCAGGTAACCATTCTGGAACTTCTGCACGTAGCCAGCACCAACAGCCTCAGCCTCAGCGACCGGGTAGCCCAGCGGGCCGCCCTCGTAGCTACCCTTACCCCATGCTGCGAACATATCGCCCGGGATAGCCTGCGCACCGGTCTCCGGGGTCCAGTAGACGGAACCACGCTCAAAGTGGACGTAGCGGCCCTTACCATCCGGGGTGGTCAGCTCGCTCGTCTTGGGGAAGCCCAACCAACCAGTCGGGCCGCCCAGAGCGTTGTACTTAGCCAGGATCGCACCGATCAGCACGTGCGCACCGGTATCCGGGGACCAGAACGCGGAACCATTCCTGAACTCCTGAGCCTTACCGCGGCCACCGGCCACGTCGTACTCGTTGTTCACGCAGGAACCGATAGCACCGGACTTGGTGGCCTCACTGATCGCACCAATGGCATTGCACTGTGCACCACGATCACCCTCCGGAATGTTCAGCGACTCAGCAATGAACGGCCATGCCTGGGACATCTCAAACTGCCAGTACTCCCAGGAGTGAACACCCGACGGACGGTACCGAGTGACGATCGGAACGCCCGCCTGCTTCGCATACCGCTCAAAGGTCTGGGTGGACATGCGGGAGATAATCTCCAAGCCAACACCAGCCGCATTGGCTGGGCCCTTTGCCACAGACTCAGCGTTACCAAAGTCATCCTTGCCGGAGCCAGCAGAGACGTAGACTGTCTTGCCCTTCAGGTTCTCAATACCAAGCTTCGGATCGTGGTCGATCCAATCCTGGGAACCAGCCGGGCCCCACATTGCCTCAGAGTTGTAGCCGCCAGCATCCTTTTGAGCTGCCATAATTGCCATCGGCATACCGGACGTGGTGGTGTCCAAGTAACCAGAGAAGGAACCCACAAAGTTGAACAGGTGCGGGTTACGCTCCGCCAAGTTCACAGCAGCCGTACCACCCATGGACAGGCCCACGACAGCGCGGGAACCATTCGAGCGGTACTCATTGTTCAGCACCGGGACCAGCTCCTTAGTCAGGAAGGTCTCCCACTTGTAGTGCTTACCGTTGTCCGGCTGCTGCCAGTCGGAGTAGAAAGAGGACTCGCCGCCCACCGGCAGAACCACGTTGACATTCTTGTCCGCGTAGAACTGCTCGATATTGGTCTCGATGGTCCAGCCATTCTCATCATCACGCGCGCGCAGACCATCAAGCGCCCACACCTCAGGGAACTTCGCCTGCGGGTTCGAGTGCCAGTCACGCGCCAACAGGATCTGCACCTGGATCTGCTCCCCCGGCATCGCGGCAGAGTTAATAAACACAGCCACACGACGCTGCGTCAGCCACTCAATACGGTCGACGGTCACGCCCTCCGGCAGACCATCAATGTGCGGATTCTCATCCACCTCAATCGGCGTGCGCTTCGGCGGGTCCGACGGACGCAGACCATCGGAAAGGCCGCGCCCAGAGGACAAAGAACTGGACAGATCAGAAGAACCAATCTGTGCAACTGCCGGAGCGACGGCTACACCAACAGCCAGTGCTGTCGGGACCGCGGCGATAGCGAGCATCTGGCCCTTCGTGGCCTTGCGGGGAAAACGTCGTGGTGTCAAGCGCATGGAGGCATCCCTTTAGTGGTTGATTCGAGCAAATAGGTACGGCAAAATACCGGAGCTCACCACCCCAGGGGTTCCCCTCCCCTAGGCCGGGCCGGCTGCTTCATTATGTTGTGGCATGAAGTTTAAGTTTCACTTGAGACTTTACCCTGGAGACACGCCGAGTGAAAGGTGTGAATTGTGGGTTTAGTGGTGATCGCGTGTTTGTTGGGGCCTCTTTCCGGTCCCTGCCAGTGCACGATTTCCGGAAATCGTGCACAACCCGCATTAAAACACCAGGACTGCTCTTAACTTTGGAAAGTTCAGGGCAGAGGCCCGACCAACTCCGAGGAGTTCGTCGTGGGCTTCCTCGAGCAAGGGCCCTCAAAAGTGGAAAAGCCTCCAAAACCAACAAAAAATCCCTCCCAGCCCTTTTCAAAGGGACTGGAAGGGATCCCGTCACTCGTACGAGCGATTACCACGCATTCATGTGGTTGAGCACGCGCGCCTTGGTCTTGACCATCTGGCCGCCGAACTCTTTCCAGTTGTGCAGGCCCAGTGACGGGTAATCCGAGGTTACGTTGATACCGGTCAGGCGGGCCTTGCCTTCCCAGATGCGGGTGCTTGCCATTGCGCCGATCTCGAGGAGAGAGCCAGCGACCTGGTGCTGGGGCAGGTAGCTCGCATCAGCCGGGCCTGGGATGCCGCTGGCGGCAGAGATATACACGTCGGTGTTGCGCAGGCCGTGCATGTTGAGGAACGGGTCGTTCTCAAAACGGGTCGGGCTGAGCAGGGAGCCGTACATGGCATTGATGTTGTAGCCACCGGCATCCAAAAGCGACAGACGCAGCATGGTCTGCATACCTGGCAGCGTGGTGGTCAGGTAGCCAGAGAAGCTGAGCACCTGACGGAACTGGTTGGGGTGCTTAGCTGCCAGGTTCATTGCGGCGGTGCCACCCATGGACAGGCCGATGATGGAGTTGTTGTTCGGCGCGACACCGAAGTGCTGCTGGAGGTAGCCGGGCAGCTCACGAGTGAGGAAGGTCTCCCAACGGTAGGTCTTGCCGTTGCCGTACTGCGGGTCCGCAGTCCAGTCGGCGTAGAAGGAGCCCTCACCACCAACCGGGGCAACCAGGGTGATGTTCGTGTTCTCGTAGATGGCTGCCGCGTTGACGTCTTCAAACCAAGCGTTGGTCTTCTCCGTCGCACGCAGGCCGTCCAGCAGATACAGGCCAGCGTTGCCACCGCGTGCTGCCGGCACGATCTGAACCGGGATGTTGCGGTTCATCGACGGGGACCACACGTCACAGCGCTGCACCCAGTAGCCAACTGGATCCCAGTGGCAGTGTCCGGTTGCGTCAGGGCGCAGCCACCCACGCGGGTTGGCGTGTGCCTCATTCGGCGCAACAAGCATCATGCTCATCGCTGCTACAACTGCTGTCACCAGCGCGATCAGGGCGCGGCGCACAGAGAGAGTCGCGTTCATGTTCTCACCAATCAGATCTTCGGGAAAATTTTGGGATTACATCCCGGTATGTCGCAGATTGTCTGCAAAACGTTACCGTGATGTTATCAACGGTGCACAAAACTTTTCCACTTATTGGTCTGACCAGTACACGGGCGGGCCTTCCAACCCCACGTCTTCGCCGGCGGCGATGCGCTCGAGCGTGTCCGCATCAAGGTACACATCAGGGAAATCATTGACGGTCAACGTGCGACCCTTTGTCAGTGCCCAGCCCATGTTTTTCACAAAACGCTTCGCACTCATCGGTTCGCGGTAGGTAGCAATAAGCTCGTTGATCTCAGGCGTACGCAGCGCCGCACGTGCTTGCCGGACGAGCTGCTTATCCGCGTTCTCCGGCAACTCCTCAACATCCACCCCCGTATCTGCCAACTGCCAGTAGTACGGCAACTGCTTGTCGTGGCCGATGCGTCCGTCCGGCAGGCGTGGTTGACGCGCGGCCAGGGGCGTGGTTAAGCCGACGGAGTCCAGGATGCGATCATCCAGCTCGGCCAACATCCCGGTCATGCCCAAATTGATGTGGTACGCCGTGGGTGGCAGCTGCCCGAGGTCCGTCTGCGCTTCCTTCCCGGTCATACGGGGGCGGGGTTGCCAATGAAAGACGCTTGGGTGCTCTTGGAGGCGCACCAGGGTCACCGCGGCAGTCGAATTAGTCTCATCGGAATGGATTGCGTCCCAGGCTTCGGGCCACCCGTTCATCATGTCTGAGGCGTAGAAGTCTTCGGCGTAGCGTGGCGGGTTACCGGATTCACGGAGCAAGACTGCCGTCCAGAATTCTCGTTCGTCCACGATAGTGAGCTCCACCGGGTTCTCATCAAAAGGATCAAAACCTAAGTCGTGGCCACGGTGGATGACCAACCCCGCCCAGATGACTAGCCCCGCGGTGGCCACCCCCGTAACCAGCGTGGCTGGCACCGCCATCACCGGCAGCAGCATGGCAAACAGGGGCAGCAGAACCATGCGTCCGTGCATGAAGTCCCCGCCCACTTTCACCACATATATAAGGTGCAGTGCGCCACAGCCGAAGACCAAGAGGGCCACCAAGGCCTGTTTGCCAGCGCGTTGGTAGATAAACATTGCACCCAAAGCGATGGCGATAAGGAGGGGCAACCACAGCCAGTAAGGGTGCACCGTGTCCCATACATAGGCGGCACCCGTGCGCCAAGCGGATTCGGAGGCAGACTTAGCCACCGCGGTGTGGGGTGTGAGCAGCCCGTAGTAGCCCATACGGAAGATCGTGTAGGCCGCCGGCAACGGCAAGGCCGCAGCCAGAATTCCGCCGACGCGGCGCAGATTGTGGCGGTTCAAAGCAAGCAGCAGCACACCGGTCAATCCGCCGTACAAGGCCAGTTCAGGCCTGACCAGCCACGACAAACCAGCCCAGAAGGCAAGCCAGTACAGGGTAGAGGATTTTTCCGAATCCTCTGCCCAGCGCACCAACAGCGCGAACCATACCGCCAGCCATGCCAAGGACAAGCCCCATTCCAAACCGGAGGTGGCAAAGTCCCGTGCGGGCGGCAGGGCGAGGTAGATGATGATGCCAAACGGCAACACCGTGTGCTGCCCCCACAGCTTGCCCGCGGCAACAGTGCCCACCACCGCCGCGATGACGGTGAAGGCAAGGGCCAGCCACATCGCTACATCCTCGAGCTTCATCCCTGGCCACCAAGAGAAAGCAACAATGAGGTACTGCCACAGGGTGGACGTGTTCGCCTCAACGCGCTCACCAACATTGAACACGGGGCCGTTACCGGCGAGGATGTTGCGCACGGTGCGCAGCACAATCAGCCCGTCATCGCTGATCCAGCGGCGGGCGAAACCACCCCAGAATGCGAAAGCGCCCGCGATGAGAGCCGACAAGAGCAGCGAAAGACGGGCGCTTTTTTCCATGCGGAGCATCCTAGCTCATGGCAGGAATCACATAGACAGCCATCACGATGGTGAAGATCCAGAGCAGGGCAAGCATCTGCAATACCCTGTCTTCCAGAGCAATTTCATCCGGGGCGCCACCATTGCCGCTATCCACTTCGGCTGCGTAGCGCAGGATGGCGATGATGAAGGGGACCATGGAGATCTGGTACCAGAGGCCTTCGGCGGGGGCGACGCCGTCGGAAAGCGTGAAGCCCCACAGTGCATAGGACATGACCACGGCTGTGGCGGACAGTGTCCACACGAAACGCAGGTAGGTCTGCGTGTAGCCCTGCAGCGACTTGCGGATCTTCGCGCCCGTACGCTCCGCGAGCAGCAATTCCGCGTAGCGCTTGCCGGAGGCCATGAACAGCGACCCGAACGCCGCGACCAACAGGAACCACTGCGACAGATCAATATTCGCCGCAACACCGCCAGCCATAGCGCGCAGCATGAAACCGGAAGACACCAGCGCGATATCAATCACTGGGATGTGCTTCCAGCCGAAGCAGTAGCCCAGCTGAAGCGCGATGTACACGCCAATCACCGTTGCCAACGCCACACCATCAGAAGCCAGGAACGACAGGCCGATAGCCAGCGCAATAAGCGTCACCGCCATTGCATACGCCAAACCAATGGGCAGCTTGCCGGAGGCAATCGGGCGGAAACGCTTCGTCGGGTGAGCGCGGTCTGCCTCCACATCACGCGCGTCATTGACCAGGTAGATCGAAGACGCACCGAAGCAGAACACAATGAACGCCAGCGCAATATCCCACACGGTGCGAGACGTGAAGGAATCCGTTCCTGCAGCCAAAGGTGCCGCCAGAACCAAGACGTTCTTGACCCACTGCTTCGGGCGCAAGCCCTTGATCATCGCGTCGGGCAGGTTCTTCGGCGGAGTCTTCTTCCGGTTGTAATCCACACCCTCGGTGTGGGGCTCAGATTTCAGAAACGGCTCGTCCTGCAAAGGCGGAGTGTTCGGCTCGGTCATGCTGTCTGCCTTTCAATCTCAATCGCGGCGCGCGCCACCCCAGCCCCCAGGAGCGCACCCGCCAGAGTGTCCGTGGGATAGTGCACGCCCAGGACCATGCGGGACGCCATCATAATGGGAATGCCGGCGTACGGCAGTTTTGAACCAGTGATGTCTGCAAGGTGCACCATCGCAGCGCTTGTCGACGTCGCATGCGAACTCGGAAAACTCAACTTCGACGGCGTACCCACACCCACCTTGATCCTGGGATCATGCGGGCGACGGCGCCGGACGATCCGCTTGATCACCACGGATGCCGCGTGTGCTGTAAAAGCTCCAGCACCCATGGCCAGCCACTTCCGTCGACGCTTCTCATCCACAGCCGCACCTGCCGCCGAGATGCCCAGCCACCCAAGGGCGTGCTCACCGAAGTGGCTGAGGCCACGGGCGGTGGGGAGGACCCCGGGGGCGTCGAAAAGCAATTTCTGAAGCTCGCGTAGAGCGCTCACTTCATAAGTAGTCAAAGAGTTTTTATTGCTCATCGAAGATCTTCTTCCAGTTCTCGTGGCTGGTCAGCTCCGGGCGTGCCTCGCGGTAGGTGCGCTTGAGCCCCGCCCAACGATCCTTGATCTCCGCGCGCAGACGCTTCTGCTCATCGAGGAGAGTCTTAGCCAGCTCCTTATCACGCTTGCGGAAGGCCACACCCGTGCCACCAGCCGTGGACACCGTCGCGGAATCCACGCGAGCCAACGTGTACCAACGCGCCTCCTCCGCGGTGAGGTTGAGCTGCGGCGCCTCCCAATGCGCACGATCCTCCGGTTTACGCAGGTGAAGCAGAGACTTCGCAGCCCACGGAATCTTCTTGATCTTGGCCAGACGCCCACCCATCTTGTTCGTGGGCACACCCGGCGCGCCTGTTGCTGCCGGCAAATCCGCCGCGGACGGCAGCACCTGCGCATCGGGGAAGTCCTTCCGGATCTCCTGAATCCGCGGCAGCGAGGATTCAAGGATGTCAAAGAGCTGGTCCGGGCCGGCGAGGAAGTCCTTCATCGCCTCATTCTGGATAGCGATGGTGGAGTACTCCATGCACACGTAGTGCTTGAGCGTGGACTTCAGCATGTTCTTCAGCATCGCCTCCGGATTCTCCGGGCCGTAGATGCTGGCCACGATGAGGCGGTTGCGCATGTGGAAGTACGCCTGCCAGTCAATGGCATCGTCCTTATCAGCCCAGGCCATGTGCCAGATGGCAACGCCGGGCCATGTGACCGTGGGAAAACCTGCTTCTTTGGCGCGCAACGCGTACTCGTTGTCGTCCCACTTGATAAACAGTGGCAACGGCAGACCCATCATCTCCGCGACCACGCGCGGGAAAAGGTTCATCCACCAGCCGTTGTAATCCACATCGATGCGGCGGTGCAGTGGGCGCGAGGTGGTCTTGCGCGGATCGAGGTCTTCTTCCTCCGTACCCACGTAACCAAGCGGATACTTAGCAAAGTCATGGTCGTAGACGGCATGCTTCGCAGCGGAGAACATAAAGATGTTCGGATCCACCGTCTCCCCCGTCGTGCGCAACTGACTGCGATCCTGCAAGTTCAGCATCTGGCCGCCGACGAGGATCGGGCTCTTGGCATAGCGCGCGGCCTGCACCGCGCGCAGGATCGAATCCGGCTCAATGGCGATGTCATCGTCCATGTACAGGATGAACGGGGCATCGGTCTGGTTGAGCGCCTCGTACATAATGCGGGAGTAACCGCCGGAACCACCGAGATTTCCTTGCTGGAAGATTTTCAATCTTCCAGCAAGATTCTTCTCGGCCTCCCTGAAGTCCGGTTCATCCGCTGGGTGCTGGTTACCCTGGTCCGGCATCAGCACATCCGTGATTGCCTCCAGCACCAGCGGGTCTTCTGCCAAAGCGTGCAGCGCGTTGACGGCATCGCGCGGACGGTTGAACGTTGGGATACCCACCGCGACCTTCTTCTCCGAGGGCGCAATCGTGCTGCCATCCGGAAGCACCTGCTCCTTCGGCTCATGCGGCGCGAACCAGCCGGCACCCGTGATCGTCGCGTCCGACTCCGCGTTCACGTCGAACCACAACCAGCCACCATCTTCAAAGTTGGCCAGCTTCAGCGGGATCTCCACCCGGGCGTCCTTCGCCTCAACGTTGGTGACTGCGATGCGCACACCATCATGCTTCGAGCGGTACACCGAAATCGTCGCCGCACCTTCCACATCCATGGCCAGTACCACGGTGTCCAGCTGCGACCAGCGACGCCAATACGACGCCGGGAAAGCATTGAAATACGTTTCGAAGGAGACTTCCTCACCCGCCCCCATGCTGAAGCTTGTCCGGCCCGACCACGTCACACGCTGTTTATTCTGCTCCGCCTCAATGAGGTACAGCATGCGGACGTCGTGCGGTTCGCCCTTCTTTGGCATCAGCACACGCTGAAGGACGTCTACTGCAGTCGTTGTTTCCACAGATCTCACTTTCGGTGCCTAAATAGAGTGTCGCCCTAAGCGTAGTGCGTCCACGCTTGCCGACGGGTTTTCGGCGCTCGAACACGCCCTGCCGCTTTTGTGCGAGCGGAACTGTGCCCTAACTCCCCGGATTCGAGAGCAGTCCTGGTGTTTTAGAGAGATCAATGCACGATTCCCGGGAATCGTGCATTGGGAACGCGAAAAGCCCTGACCCGGATGAGAATCCAGGCCAGGGCTCGAGGCTAGTAGCAGCCAGTTAGGCGGCGATCAGGGTCTCGCCGTACTTGGCGGGGTCGAGGGTGCCGTCCGCAATGCCAGCGAGTTGCTCTGCAGCTGCACGGCCAGCGAGAAGCGGAACCCAGCGGGTCACCTTCGCGCGCTCCAGGTGCTCTGCAAGAACTGCCTCAAGCACAGCGTCGACGACATGTACGCCCACGACACCATCAAACCGGGCGTGCAAGTCCTTGGAAATATTGTTGATTGCGATCATGGCATCCTCCTTTCCTTGAACGTGATAGCCATGAACTTGTATGTGGTCGTTCCATGGAGGGGTACCTCCTCGGACGAGGCTCGCGGGGTAAACATTTACGTTAGCCCTTTGTTAACCTGTCGTTAACTTTAGCAGATGGTTGGTGAACATCAAGCATTTAATTAACCCACTAAGGCGTGTGGCGGTTCACCTGCCCGTTTAGCGTGAATATAATTTCGCAAGCTATTGCACCATGTGCAAGTTAACACCCTGTTCATCTTCACGGTTCGCACTTTAGGTCATTTGTTAACCCTTTAGTTAACTTTGATGGCTTTAAGAGACCTCGAGAGACCTTTTCGTCGTGCTAACCTCCCCGCTGTGCCTATCCATGCCGCAGAATCCCCCAACCTCGACCGCACTCCGGCAGCATCAGCAGCCTTCCGCGTAGCGGTTCCACTGTTGTACACGGTGATGGCGTTCGTCCTTGTCCGTTCTGCCATGGTGTTCCCGCAGCTAAACCCGGGAACGGACTTCACGCCGATCTGGGACGCGGCCAATAAGTATGTCTCGGGGGAGGCGGTGTTTGGGTCGGATTACACCGTCGATAAGCCTCACTACCTATACACCCCTGCGGGCACGGTGCTGATTGCTCCGGTTGCGGTCTTCGGCTCGCAAGAAGTGGCGCGCGCGGTGATGGCTGCCCTCGGCGCGCTTTGCATCGTCGCTGCCATCGCTGTGGCTGCGCATATGGTTCGTCCGCGCTGGTTCCACATTGTCTTCCCGCTGGCAGTGAGCTTCTTCTTCATCACACCGGAACCAGTCCGAACAACTTTGGCGTTGACCAATATCAACGGATTCATGCTGCTCTTGCAGGTGCTGTTCATCTGGTTCTCCCTGCGCCTCCGGGAGCGGAAGGTCGGCTGGCTCAACCACTTCAAACGGCCCGAGGCGTGGGTCGCGGGCGCGATCGCGGGTGTGGCTTTGTCCATCAAACCCCAGTTCGCGGTGCTGTTCATCGTCTCCCTGGCCTATTGGCAGGTGGCCGTGGTTGTTATCGCCGCCCTCGTCGCCGCAGCGCTGTTCACGGTCGGATGGTTCACCATCGCGGAACCGGAACTCTTCTTCACCAACCTCGTCCCCTACCTCAGCGAGCCCCGGCCCCGCTTCAATGGTTCTGTCAGCGGACTCGGCATTGTCCTCGACTGGCCAAATACGGTGACCACCGCCTTAACCCTGTTCGTCATCGCCGCATCACTCGCCGCGGTCGCCTTGATGTGGCGATGGAAAGAAGCGGACCCGGTGCTGTTCACCTTCGTGGCCACTGGCGTGTGCTTCGCCGGCGGCTTCATGGCAAGCGGACTGTTGCAAAACTACTACTCCATCTGGCTCATTCCGCTCGTGCTCACCATCGCCGGGCGCCAATCCCCGGTGCGCTGGCCGATTACCGTTCTCATCCTGCTGTTCATGTACGGCAACTGGACCTGGCCAGAAACTGACAACGTGCCCTTAGGCGTCACGCTGGCTTATATCCCGTCGTTCATGTTCATCGCGCTGCCGGTTGCAGTTGGCGCGTGGGCGCTGGCGAATCAGCCGGTGGAGGAGCAAGGGACTACGGCCCCAGAGCGCCAATTGGCACAACAATGACCCCATCAGACCGGCGGTGTGCCGGACCGCCGGAAGTGACAATGGCCTGCACCGTTTCCTGCTTTAGGTGATCAGCAAATCTTTTGAGAGAATCCGCGGCAGCATCGAGAACTTCTGGTGTGTAACCAAGCTTGACCTCAACAAGCATGTCAATATCCCCGAAGTTCACCACGGCATCAACCTCGAGGTTCGTATTCAATCGCGCGTGATAGACCGTTTTACCAGTTAAGGCGCGCAACTCGTGAACAACCAACGATTCAAAGAGCTGCCCAAAATATTCAGGATCCTTCATGAGATGTTGAGGCCCGCGTTCAAGAGCTGCCATAGCAAAGGAAGGGTCAGCAAGATGCCGCTTCGGAGACTTACGCAGCGTAGCTTTTGATCGTAGATGAGTTGACCATGCGGGCTGATCAACGGAGATGAAGATTCGGGATAGCGCATCAAGATAGTCGCGCACCGTTTCACGGCTCGTGCCAGCATCGGTCGCGATGGTTTGCACGTCCATTTCAGTAGCAACCGCCCGTGAAATGGACTGAATGATCCTGCGCACCCGTTCCGAATCTCGGGTCACCGTCCCAACGGTATGGATATCCACATCAGCAACCGTCTGCACATAATCCCGAACGTTCTGCATTGCATCGTCCAAGGAAAGTTCCGCGTTATAAGGTAGGCCTCCCCGACACATGCGCTGCGCGAGTTCGGCCAGGGTCAGGGAAGGAGTTGCAAACGCAGGGGCGTTGCCAGCAGCAATATCACTCAACGCTACAGACCCATCCGATTCACCTGACTCAAACAAGGTCATGGTGGACATTGTTAAACGTGCGAATCTTCCGGCACCCGAGTGGCGCGTGGTATCCACACTCGGGGCCGTTGAACCAGTGAAAACAAATTGCCCCTTTTTCTTACGCTGATCAATCTCGTGCCGCGCAAAATCCCAAAGACGTGGCTGCAACTGCCATTCGTCGATAAGGCGAGGCACAGCGCCCTCAAGCAGCACCCGTGGATCGGTGGCCATAGCCAACGGAACGCTGGGGTCAGTCTCGACGTTCAGAACGCTGCCCGCTTGACGGCTCGCGGTTTCCGTTTTGCCGCAGCCTTTTGGCCCTTGAATGAGCACTCCCCCTTGACGGCGGAGCGCCCCCAATAATTGCTCATCTGCGAGCCGAGGGATATACGAATCTGACATACAAACAGCATATATCTTTACCTGCGCATTTTGCACTCTGAAGCTTTTATGCTTTGCGTTTTGAAAGGCGACTACTTGGCGTTTTGAAACCAGTTTGCTTGGCGTTTTGTGGGGCACTTGCTTGGCGTTTGGGAATAGCCGAAGATCGGCTATAGTTTCCCACGGCCTGGAATACGAGACACGTGGTGTGGGTCTTCCAAGCGAACATGACCACACGTAAATCTGCTAACGCCACCGAAGCCAATCCTGTTCATTCGAGTTAGAGAGGCTTCATGGCTACGTCTCCTTCAGCGCGCTCTGGCGCGCCTGCAGCAGAGAACCGGTCGCTGACCATCATGTTTGCGGCGGCACTGGCTGCGTTTATTGCTACTTTTAATGAAACTTTCCTGAACGTCGGCTTCAACCGGATCATGGCTGACTTCAACATTGGGGTCTCGGCTGTTCAATGGCTGGCCACGGCGTACATGTTGGGCGCGGCGGTGATGACGCCCACGGCGGGCTTCTTCATCCGCCGCTTCAGCACCAAGCCGCTGTACCTGGCGATGACGACACTGGGGCCGTCGATAGCAATTCTGGCCTCCGGCATGATCCTTGAATTCGCCTCATGACGTGCCGTCCGTGACGCTGATCGCGCTGGCTCTCATCGGTCTGCTGTACGGCATCTCGACGATCTTCGGCCCCGCGAAGCTGGTGGCCGCCATCTCACTCATCGTGAGTATTGCTGCGCTGTTCTTCTTTGTGAAGCGCCAGAACTCCATCGACGATCCACTGGTGTACATGCCCGCCATCTTGGGTTCGGCGCTGGCCATTGGGCCGGTGCAGTCCTTCGCCCTGTTCTCACTGCCACGCACACTGAACCCGCACGGCGTGACCATTTTCTCCACCTCGTTCCAGGTCGCCGGCTGCGTGGGCACCGCGCTGTCCACCGGTATCTACGGCGCGTTCGTGGCCTCCGGGAACGGAACTGACGTCACCGCCGCAAACCGTGGTTTTCTTGTCGTCGGTGTGGTCCTCTTTGTTCTTGCCGCCATCGCGGTGGTGCTCGGTTGGACGGGCACCCGCGCAACAACTACCAGCGATGCTCCTGCTCAGACAGCCGAGTCCCCTGCATCCGACATGCTGGTAGCCAAGCTCATGCGACAGGACATCTACGCGTTGTCGCCGGAGGCGACGATTCGGGAGGCGTTGCATTTGTTCGTCGATAAGCGAATTTCGGGCGCTCCACTTTTGGACCGCAATAGCAAGCTCGCGGGCTTCGTGTCCGACGGCGACGTGCTGGATGTGATTGGTGATTCTGTACCGGCATTCACCACGCCGTACGCGCTGCTCGCGCACAACGAGTCCGAGGAATTCGAGACCGACGTGGCAGCCGTGCTTGACCGGCCGGTCGCCTCGATTGCGACGAAGTCCGTGATCACCGGCAATGTCCACGACGACCTGGGGCACATCTCCTCGGTGCTCGCGGATAAGCACCTGAAGAAGGCACCGGTGGTGGCGGAGGATGGAACCGTCGTGGGCATCATCAACCGCTCCGACATCAACCGGTACTTGGTGGCAACGTTCGTGCCTGTGAGCGGCTAAACGCGCGAGTTGTGCAGGAGTTGTTTCAAACAACTCTAAAACAACTAGGCCAACAACTCCCCGAAAAACACACCGAAAACAGAACGTTTACGCAGGAAGACATAGTTGTTTCGAGTTGTTTGCGAGGGGCGCGGAATCCGAACTAGGCGGACACCCATCGAACGCTTGGGCCGCGCGTCGGACTATCGCCAGCGATCTTCGCCTTGCCTATGTCGCGCAGATGACGGAGAAGTCTGCTCACTGCCTCCCGCTCAACGCCCAACTCATCAGCGACCTCGCGTGCATTCAAGGACTTCCCTTCGCGGAGTTGGGCGAGGACCCAATCCTCAGTGGTGACAGAGCTGACCACGGTGGACGTTTCCCCATCAAAGGCTGCCCGTGCACGTGCGGAGAGGATCCACTCCGGTGCATCCCGCAACTGCTCCAGGAAGCCCTGGCTCGCGTACCACGCCAAGGTTTCCTGGGCCTGCGCATCCGAGACCTGCATCAACCTGGCGGCCGTAGATGTCATGAGGATCTGATTGTTGGCTAAATGCCGTGTGACTAAGAGGCCATTAACGCTGTCAAAAATGGACTCGCCGAATTCAGTACGCAGCAGATACAAAGCTCTAATGAAACCTGAATCCACACTTCCCGAAGGCAAAGTGACTTCAACGAACGGCCCGTTGGCATTCAGGCTTGGGGCTTGCCTACCGCTAGAAAGCATCGAAACCCACATGCGATCAAAACCACGCGAAGACTCTTCCGCAAGACCCAGCTGTCGCAGCGCCGCCATGAGTACCGGATTGCGCGGAATGGATTGAGTAGTCAAGATTTTTTCTTTAGCCACACCGACAGGGAAACCACCGGGGGACCACACCGTCAAGCTGGTAGGCGACTGGTCAATGACGATCGCGGTCGTCGCTCCCCAATCACGGTGCGCGAAGGCATTGGACACAATCTCATCGACGGCGGTGGCAGGGAATGCTGGAATTGGAAACTCCTGCCCATTCGGGAGCTGAACACGAGCAATCTCTTGCGTCGTATTAGCCTTGATAAGCGCACGTACCTGCTCTGAAGCAGTAATCAAAGGTGCGGAAATCTCGGTGACTTTGGGGTCACCACTAGGCACCACGCGAAGCAAATGGCGCACCACCGTCCGGTTGTGCACCGGCTGCATGAACAATATTTCTGCCGCGAAAGTCAGAGCACCATCGGAAGTGAGCAACCCCAACTCACTGCAGAGCTCGAGGCCCGTCTGCGGAACAGGCGACGTGTCACCGAGCGCACTTTTCCGGTTAGCAAGCAGAGCCTTCGCCCGCTCAACGGCTTGCGCGTTGAGGTCTTCGGGCCCACGCCACGACTTTCCGGCGCTGAGATCAGGATTAGAGCGAGACAAGTGGATGCCGCGGCGCACGTCTTCAGTCAAGGGGACACAGCTCTTGCCAACACGCTTGCTTGCCTGACCTTTGGGGCGTTGATACAAAGCCATCCCACGAGGAATGCGTAAGACCACTAGGCGGGCATCGCATCGTTGAATCGCAAAGGCCTCAACCTGGATATGCGGTTGAGTGTTGCTGTAGATCTTCTCCACCAACCACTCACAAGGGCGGTCAGTTCCAGTGAATGCAGAAGGTCCCGCCTTCTTGTCATTGACGCCAAGGACGATGTAGGCAACGCCACCGTCCGCATTCGAGAAACAGATGACCTCATCAACAAGAAATTCAACCAACCTCGCATCAGGGTTCTTGTTCTTCGGGTGGACAGCAGGATCTTCCTTGAAATCCAGCACTTGGGACTCCCAATTGCGAGCGCTATCGCCAGCCTCAATCGCCGATAGCGCTTCCTCCACATTCTCAAAACCTGCATCCAACATGCACCTAGTCTAGCAAGAGTTGTTCAGGAGTTGTTTCAAACAACTCTGAAACAACTAGGCAAACAACTCCCAGAAAAACACGCCGAAAACAGCACGTTTGCGCAGGCAGACATAGTTGTTTCGAGTTGTTTATTACTCCCCAATATCCGGCGACTCCTGCGCCCCACGCCACGTGATGATCGCGCCAGCGACCGCGATCAGCACGATGCCCGCCACCATTGACCAGGTCAGCTCGTCGCCGGAGAAGGCGCAGCCCAAAATCGCGCCGATCACAGGGTCAAGGGCAAAAAGCGTACCGACGACCGCCGCCGACACAATCCCCGCCGCAATCGTGTCCATGACATAAGGGATCACCGCGCCGATGAAGCCGGAGATGATGATGGTGATCCACATGGGGGCATCAAGAAGCGGAACGGCAGGCACGGAAAACGGCATGAGAATGAGCGCGGCGACGACCACCGACAAGGCGAGATCCGGCATGCCGCCACCGTCGGTGCCGCCCATGCGCGCGGCGAAAAGTGTGTAGGCACCGAAGAACACCGCACCGAGCGCAGCGAAGCCAATGCCGACGATGTCCAGGTCATTGGAGGGCTGCGCGATGAGAGCGACACCGATGAACGCGACGACAGCCCACAGGCGCGAGCGCCACATGGTCAGACCAAGGAACGACACCACGCAGGGGCCAAGGAAGTCGATGGTCACGGCGACACCTTGCGGAAGGCGCGCGATAGCGGCGTAGACCATCATGCTCATCATGCCCATGGCCACGCCGTACACCACGATGTTGATGGCGCGGGCGCGCGTCATGCCGGTCAGCTTCGGCCGGAACAGCACCACCATGATCACCGCGGCAGCCGCCATGCGCAGGCCCGACACCCCCGGCGCGCCGACAGCGGCCAGCATGTCCGTGACAATCACGGCGGCGGCCTGCGTCCCCAGCGAGCCGATGAGCACCATCAGGACCGGGGCCGCCGGCAGAGCAAGAAAAGCGTTGACGCCCTGCCGGGTCAATCGGGTTTGGTTACGTTCGCGTGGCACTCGGGAAAGGCTAGTACATGGGTGCAGAACTTGAGCGTTCGATCGCGTCCCCTCGCGCCGAAATAGTAAAGATAGTAAAAATAGTAAAGATAGTAAGAAATAGTAAGGAGGCGGAATGTCAGCGATCCAGCGGCGACCCAAGAACCCTTTCACCGCAACGGTTGGAAAGACACCGGTGGTGGTCGCGGGGCGCGATGAGTATCTCCGCGATTTTGACGCCGCCATCCAGGACGGTCCAGGAAGCCACGAACGTATCTCCATCATCACCGGTCCGAGGGGAGTGGGCAAGACTGTTTTGCTGAATGAATTCGAAGCAGTCGCCAAATCTCACGCTTGGCACGTCATCTCCGAAACCAAAACTCGCGGTTTTATCGATCGCATCCGCGACCGTGCATACAAGCTCGTGGAGGAGCTTTCCGGCGAACCCAAGCGCCGCCTCTCCGGAATCAAACTCCCCTATCTCGGCTTTGACACCGAATCTGTTCCTGCTTATTCACCCACCCCAACATTGAGGTCGGTGCTTGATGAACTGTTTGACTGCCAGGCGGAGATTGATGCCCGCCTCGGCCAGGAACCAGTTGGGCTGCTGATTACCTTGGATGAGCTGCACTACGCCCACATGGACGAGATTGTTGAATTCGGCACGACTATCCAACATCTTGTCCGGGAAGATCGTCAGATTGCGGTTGCGATGGCCGGCATTCCTGGTGCCGTGAAACCACTTCTCGCTGCTGATGAAGGCCGCAACCCCGTGACCTTCTTGCGCCGCGCAAACAGGATTGAAACCGGAATGGTTTCGATCGAAGAGGTGCGCGTGGCATTGGAGGAGACCACTGCTCAAGTTGGGGTTTCATGGACCCCGGAGGCCCTCGACATCGCATCCAAGGCCACTGGTGGATACCCCTTCATGATCCAGCTGGTTGGGCAGCACGCTTTCCGCAACCTCATCGACAATAAGATCAACGAAGACGCGGTAACACACGGCATCGGCGCTGCCCGGAGAAAACTTGGCCAACTTGTGCACGAACCGTCGCTTGCAGATCTGTCTGAGGTTGATCGCACCTTCCTCACCGCGATGTCCACCGACGATGGCCCATCACGCATGTTGGACATCGCGGCGCGCATGGGCGTCGATTCGCAATACGCGGGCACCTATCGCAAGAGGCTTATCGACGCTGAAATGATCCGCCCAACATCCCACGGCTACGTCGACTACGAGCTGCCCTACATGCGCGAATACCTACGTTCACACCATGCGACAGACGCAATGGAGCAGTTCTCCATCTGGCCGGAATAAGAACGCGGTAGTAGTGGACCCCTAGTGCCCGCGCGGCTGGTCGATGGGTTTGCCGTCGACGAAGTAGGTGCGCACGTGGTTGTCAAAGACGGAGAGTGCTGCGCCGATGGCCATGTGCATGTCTAGGTACTGGTAGGTGCCCAGGCGGCCACCGAAGAGGACCTTGTTCTCGCGGGATTCGGCGGCGGCGAGTTCGCGGTAGCGCTTGAGCATCTCACGGTCTTCGGGGGTGTTGATCGGGTAGTAGACCTCATCATCGTCCTCCGCGAAGCGGGAGTACTCCTTCACAATGACGGTCTTATCGTCGGGGTACTCGGTGCGCTCCGGGTGGAAGTGGCGGAACTCGTGGATACGGGTGTAGGGGACATCCGCATCGTTGTAGTTCATCACCGGGGTGCCCTGGAAGTCACCAGTTTCCAGAACCTCCTGCTCGAAGTCGAGGGTGCGCCAACCCAGACGGCCTTCGGCGTAGTCGAAGTAGCGGTCCAGCGGGCCGGTGTACACCACCGGGGCTTCGGGGGATTCACCGCGAATGGTGTCACGGACGTCGAACCAGTCGGTGTCCAGGCGGACGTCGATAAGCTCATGCGATGCCATCTTCTCCAGCCAGGCAGCGTAACCGTCGACAGGGAGGCCTTCGTACTTGTCGTTGAAGTAGCGGTTGTTGAAGGTGTAGCGCACTGGCAGGCGGGAGATGATTTCCGGCGGCAGGTCCGTCGGGTCGGTCTGCCATTGTTTGGCGGTGTAGTGCTTCACAAAGGCGTCGTAAAGCGGTTTGCCGATGAGCGCGATACCACGCTCCTCCAGGTTCGTGGCTGCGGCCGGGTCGAGGCCCTCGCGCTGCTCCTCGATGAGGGCCTTCGCCTCGTCGGGGCTGTAGTACTTGCCAAAGAACTGGTTGATCAGGCCCAGGCCCATGGGGAACTGGTAGGCCGTGCCGTCGTGCATGGCGAACACGCGGTGCTGGTAGTCGGTGAATTCAGCGAAGCGGTTGACGTACTCCCACACGCGGTCATTGGAGGTGTGGAACAGGTGCGCGCCGTATTTGTGCACCTCAATGCCCGTTTCGGGTTCCTTCTCGGAGTACGCATTACCGCCGATGTGCTCTCGCTTTTCGACGACGAGTACCCGCTTACCCAGCTCACTCGCCGCCTGCTCCGCAATGGTGAGGCCGAAGAAGCCGGAGCCGACAACGATGAGGTCATACGTATTGGTGTCACCTGAAGTCATGGGCCCAAGGCTACTGGGAAGGAGGGCGGAAACGCTGGATTGGCGCGACACACCCGCAAGTCACATTATTCACAAAAGTCACATGAGTGTCCTATAGTTGCTTCTGATCTAGATTAGTCACAGCTGTCACTATTAACTCAGGAGCGCTGAACGTGAAACAACGACGCCACCTCAACCCTTCCTCTAGGAAGAAGACTCCGGTCATCGCAGTTGCCAGCACCCTCGCCGTCATTGCGGCGGGTGCCTTTGGCGGCAACGAGATCCTCAAGACCCAGGACGTCGGCTCTGCCAACATTCAGGTTTCCACCTCCACCGCATCCCTGGCTGACGCGGAATCCATCATTGTTGATGATCCCGCCGTGGCCACCCAGGGTGAAGGCGATGAAGCCCGCACGGTGAAAGAGTTCGTCCGCGATGAGGAATTCTCCGTTTTCGGCCTGACCTGGGAAGGCGACCGCGACATCGTCGCTTTCGTCCGCGCTGAGCGCCCAGACGGCACCTGGTCCGAGTGGTACGAGATGGATGCTGAGCCTGGTCCCGACGGCGTTGCCAACGGCACCGAGCCGATTTACGTGGAAAAGACCAAGCGTGTTCAGGTCTCCACCACCAACGTTGACCTGGTGGCACACGATGCGCCGGCTAAGGCACCGGCAGAGAATGCGCCGGCTGAGCAACCAGCTGAAGCCCCCGCTGAGACCGCTCACGCCGTTGATCCCTCGCTTCCGGATTCCGCCCCGGTTGACCTGTCCGGCTTCACACCCGGCACCGCACCGTCCGTCCTGGGCGACCGCGCTCTGCCGACCAACTATGGCGAGATCGCCCCGGTTGCAGACGTTGAGGAGCTGGACGATCAACCGGCCGAGGCTGCACCGGTGACCACCGCTGCTGATCTGGATGCTGTGTTTATTGAGGGCGGTGAAGGTACCGCCGACGGTGCAATTGCCCCGGCGCAGTACAACACCAGCGGCATGCCACGCGTGGTTTCCCGCGCATCCTGGGGCGCCGGCAAGAGCCGCACCCCCTACTACTCGGAGCCAACCAAGGCGATCACCATTCACCACACCGCTGGTTCGAATAACTACACCGCGGCGCAGGCACCGGGCATCGTCCGTGGCATTTGGTCCTACCACGCCCATAACCTGGGTTGGGGCGATGTGGGGTACAACGCCCTCGTGGATAAGTACGGCAACATCTACGAAGGCCGCGCAGGCGGTCTGGACCGTAACCCGCAGGGCGCTCATGTGGGTGGCTTCAACGCACACACTTGGGGCATCTCCATGCTGGGTAACTACCAGACGGCGGCACCTACCCCAGCATCCCTGAACGCAATGGGTGAAATGATCGGCTGGAAGGCCGGCACTGCAGGCCTTGACCCGACCGGTAAGACCTGGCTGACCTCTGATGCAAACTTCAAAGGCTCCAAGTACTCCCGTGGCCAGGGCGCCAACTTCAATGTTGTGAATGCTCACCGTGACTTCCACTACAACACCTGCCCGGGCGACAACCTGTACGGCCAGATGGGGTACATCCGCAACGTAGCTAAGGCTAAGGCTGATGCGGTGAAGTCCAACCGTGCGTACACCCCGCCCGCATCGAACCCGCAGCAGACCACACCGACTCCGCCGGAGGGGAACACACCTGCGCCGTCACAGCCGACTCCGCCAAGGACCGGCACGGTGCCGAATAATGATGGCACCAACACCACCATCAATAACCTGGCTAACACCTCCAGCAAGGTCTCCTTCGAAGGCATCATGAATGGTGATCCGGCTGCTATCGCTACCGCCGTGGGCACCGTCGGTGGCGCAGTTCTGCTCTTCGCTGCTGGCAACGGCATGCTGCCGAAGCAGGTGACCAACGTGGCAAACGTGGAGATCATCCCAGGTATCACCCTAGCTAGCCTCCGCCCGTACGTTGGCCAACTGGTTAACGTCGTGGGCAGCCCGGAGGCGAAGCAGAAGTGGAGCAAGTTTGAGCCGATGCTCGGCCAGCTCGACGGCGTGCTTCAGGGTGTGGGTGGCGATGAGTACGGCATCTTTGAAAAGGGCATCGCGCTACTCAGCTCCGATGGCAACCAGGTGATCATGCCTGAGAAGATCGCCGATGCGTGGCTCAAGCAGGGCCTGGACTTGGGCCCGCTGGGTAAGCCGGTGAAGTCCGATGCCGCCGCCAATAACGGTGACATCCGAGTGGACTTTGACCGCGGTTCCATCACCTACCGCGTGACCACGGGCAACCTGGATATCGACGTGAAGTAAATCACGCTAGATCAAGGGAGCGAGCCACGGCTTCCTCCCACCGCGCAATGAGCCGGTCCCGGTCGGGACCGGCCATTGTGTTTTCCCAGGTCTTTTCATCACCCAGGCTCAGTGGCTCCTCCAGGAGCCCGGCACCGATCCCGGCGGCACTCGCTGCGCCCATCACGGTGGTTTCCATGTTGTCAGGCCGCACCACGGTGGATTCCAGCACGTCGGCCTGCATTTGCATGAGGAGGTCGTTGCCGGTCATGCCACCGTCCACACGCAAGGCATCAATGCTTATCTGCGCATCTGCTTCCATTGCCCGCACCACCTCCCGCGTCTGCAGGCAGGTGGCATCCAGGGCTGCCCGCGCGATGTGGCGCCGGTCGGTGTAGCGCGTGATTCCGGTGATCACGCCGCGGGCATCTGGGCGCCAGCGTGGCGCGAACAGTCCGGAGAACGCGGGCACGATGACCACCCCGGCGGAATCCTCCACCTGGCCAGCCAGCTTCTCCGATTCGGCGGCGTGGTTGATAATGCCCAGTTGGTCCCGCAGCCACTGAATGAGCGAACCACCCACGGCCACGGACCCCTCCAAGGCGTACACCGGCGGCTTGCCCGCCTTCTGGTACGCAACGGTGGTGAGCAAACCATGCTCTGAAAACTGTGGCTTATCACCGGTGTTGAGCAGCATGAACAGGCCAGTACCGTAGGTCATCTTCGCGGTGCCTTTATCCAGGCAACCCTGCCCGAACAGTGCTGCCTGCTGGTCGCCCAGCACGCCCGTGATGGGCACATCACGTGAGCTCTTTTGCCGGCGAATGGACCCAAAGTCGCCGAAGCTCGGCTTAATCTCCGGCAGAATCTGTCGCGGCACACCGATTTCCGCGCACAGTTCCTCATCCCACTCCAGCGTTTCCAAATCCATGAGCAGTGTACGCGATGCATTGGTTACGTCGGTGACATGTTGGGCGCGATCCCTGGCAAACCCAAACATCTCCGCGAACTTAGACCGGCGCGGTTCCCGTGCCCCACCCGTGAGGTTCCAGATCAGCCAGGTATCAATCGTGCCAGCGAGCAGTTCGCCCTTCTCCGCACGTTCGCGCGCGCCCTCCACGTTATCCAGGATCCACGCCCACTTCGGGCCGGCCGGATACGAGTTAGCCAGAAGCCCCGTCTTCTTCAGATACCGCGACTTATCCCCATCCGGCACCACGTCTTCCGTGCGGGTGTCCTGCCACACGATGGCGTTATAAATCGGCTTTCCAGTCTCTTTGTCCCAGATCACCGCGGTTTCACGCTGGTTGGTCAGTCCGACGGCAGCCAGGTCCTCCACATCCAGGTCCGCATCAACCAACGCCTCCGACAACGCGCGGCGAGTGTTGCGCCAGATCTCACGCGGGTTGTGCTCCACCCACCCTTCGCGCGGCATGATCTGCTCATGCTCAAACTGGGCGGTGCCCACCACCTCGCCGTCGGGGGTGGTGATGTAGCACCGGGTGGACGTTGTTCCCTGGTCAATCGCGGCGATGTATGGCATGGGGTTATTTAACCCTAGAACCAACTCTCAAGAACACGCGCTACACCAAAATCATTATTCGAGGTGGTCACAATATCAGCCGCATCCTGCACGAGCGGCTCCGCATTCGCCATCGCCACACCTATGCCGGCCCACGCCAACATCTCCATGTCATTCGGCATATCACCAAAAGCAAGGACTCGCTCACGCTCAATGCCATATTGCGTAGCCACGATCGACACACCCGTCGCCTTATTCACCCCCGGTGCGCTGAACTCCAGCAGACCCTCGTTCATGGAGTAAGTCACGTGTGCATCTTCGGGGTCGATGAGGGGCGCCAATACATCGAAAAGCTCCTGCGAACTCAGCTCTGGGTGCCGCACGAGAATCTTCGCCGCGGGCACCGACGTGAGCTCCGCAACGTCCACCACCCCGTAGCCGATGTCCCACAAATCAGGGCTGTAACCAGGGGTGATGAGGAAGCATTCTTCCTCCGGATCGAAGGCGGAACTGCCCACGCGCTCCACACCGAAACCGTAAGCGCCATAGCCTGCCAGCGCCTCACGCGTGATCTCCGCGATGCGCCCCAACGCCTCCGGGTCCAGCTCGTGGCGCACCAGCACCTCATCCCGCGACGGGTCATACACCACCGCACCATTGGCGCAGATGCACTCCGGAGTGAACGGCAACTGGTCCAGCACCGGCGCCAACCACCGGTGTGGCCTGCCTGTTGCCAGCGCGATCTTCGTGCCCATGCGCGCCGCCCGCGAAATCGTGTCACGCAAACGCGGACTCACACGCCCGTTGCTATCCAGCAACGTGCCATCAATATCGCTCACAATCAGCTTTGGTGGATTCGGAGCTGACACGGTGAATCGACCTACCCTTTCTTCCTCTTCTTCCGCTCTTTCCGGTTCTTGCGCTCCGCCTTTTCACGCTGGTCAAGCACTTTCGCTTCCTCCACCGTGGGAGCTGAGCCGCCCATCGACGCGGCCATCCAATCCAACCCCTCCGGGAAGGGGCCGAAGCGGTCGTTGTATTCCTCCCGAGCCGCGTCAAGAAGCACCTGCATCGCGTCTTTCAGCCGGGCCGTAATTTCCTCGTGCGAGCCCTCCGTGGACACCGCGGGGCCAATATTTGTGATGATCGGGTACTTCGTCCGACCCATCTCAACCTTCCCACGCTTCGCCCAAATCCGCTGCGTGCCCCATGAAACAGATGGAATTAACGTTGCTCCTGAGGCCTTCGCAATACGCGCCGCACCCGTTTTGAACTCCTCCAGCTCAAACGAACGCGCCAAAGTGCCCTCTGGGAAGATGCCCACGACCTCATCGCTGTCCGTCAGCCGCTCAATCGCCTTATCGACGCTATCCGCACCCCTCGACCGATCCACCTCAATCTGCCCCGCGCCCCGCGCGGCCTTCCCCACCAGCCAGTGATCAAACAGCTCCTTCTTGGCCATATAACGCGTCGCCCTGCGCCCGCGCAGGAGACCTGGTAACGCACCGGTGACAAAGTCGTAGTAGCCAATGTGGTTACCAGCGACGAGAACCGGCCCGTCCGCGGGCATGTTCTCCAGACCATTGACATAAAACTTCAAACCCTGAAGCCGCAGAACAGACGCCACCGTGTTGAGGATCGCGCGGTACCAACGCTCGTTTTTCCACCCTGGTTGTTCCGGCAGCTCAGGGACATCCTCCGGGATGTAAAAAACACCCTTGTCAACGCGGTAGTTCGTCATGCCTTACCCCTGCTTCTTAGCCTGTTTCTTGGCGAGCCTCGCTGCACGTTCCTTCTGCTGAATAGCCGTCGCCTCCTCCAAGGTGGGCGCACCGCCGCCGAGGGACGCAGGCATCCACTTCTGACCAGGTTCAAACGGGCCGAAGCGACGGGCATATTCCGCGCGGTTACGTTCCAATAGCTCCTGCATCGCTGCCTTCACCCGGCGCGTGTCCTTCTCCGCGTCGCCGGTTGTGTACACGGGCTCGCCATAGCTGAGCACGATTGGGGTGTGGGAACGCCCCAGGTTTTTGGGGATCCCTTTGGTCCAAATCCTTTGCGAACCCCAGATCACCGTAGGAATCATGGGCACACCGGCCTCATCCGCAATACGGACCGCACCCGTTTTGAACTCCGCCAACTCAAAGGACCGCGAGATCGTGGACTCCGGGAAGATGCCCACCAGGCCACCGCCGCTGAGCCACTTCGTTGCCTCGGCGATCGAGTCCGCTCCCGCCGCCCGGTCCACCGGCACATGCTTCATCCCCCGCATGAGCGCGCCCACAATCTTGGTGTCAAAGACCTCTTTCTTCGCCATAAACCGCACCAGACGCTTCCCCCGCAAGTGCGCACCGATGCCGGCGATGATGAAGTCGTAGTAGCCCGTGTGGTTGATCACCAACAAGGCACCGTCCCGCTCCGGGAGATTCTCCGCACCGTGGACATAAAACCGCAGGCCCTGGGCCCGCATGATGCGCTTAAACCCATTAATAATGGCCTGGTAGAAACGCTCCTTCGACTCCACCGGATGCGGTGCCGGTTCTACAAAATCTGCCGGCACCTCAAACAGTGGCCCAATCCACCGCTTCGGTTCGTTGTCCCCAGTCATGATGGGACCCCCTTCACAGAAAGCTAGTTCTTCGAAAGGATATCTTTTCCAACCCACGGACGCAGTGCCTCAGGCACCACCACGGAGCCATCCGCACGCTGGTTGTTCTCCAAGATGGCCACAAGCCAGCGCGTCGTAGCCAACGTGCCGTTGAGGGTGGCAGCAATCTGCGTCTTACCCTCCTCATCCCGGTAACGAGTAGCCAGGCGACGGCCCTGGAACGTCGTGCAGTTCGACGTCGACGTCAGCTCGCGGTACGTACCCTGCGACGGCACCCACGCCTCCGTATCAAATTTGCGGGCAGCTGACGAGCCAAGGTCGCCCGCCGCGACGTCGATAATGCGGTACGGCACTTCCACCGCGGCGAGCATCTCACGCTCAAGCCCCAGCAACTTCTGGTGCATCTCCTCTGCATCTTCCGGCTTGCAGTAAACAAACATCTCGAGTTTGTCGAACTGGTGGACACGCAAAATACCCTTCGTGTCCTTGCCGTAGGAGCCTGCTTCTCTACGGAAGCAGCTCGACCAGCCCGCATATAGCAGCGGGCCATCGGAGAGATCAATAATCTCGTCCTTGTGGTAGCCCGCCAACGCCACTTCCGACGTACCCACTAGGTACAACTCATCGCGCTCAAGGTAGTAAATCTCCTCATCATGCGCATCCAAAAAGCCCGTACCCTGCATAATCTCCGGACGGACAAGCACCGGCGGGACCATCACCTTAAAACCAGCCTCACGCGCCTTCTGCGCCGCCAGCATCAACATGCCCAGCTGCAGCCACGCGCCGTCACCCACCAGGTAGTAGAAGCGGGCGCCGCCGACTTTGGTGCCCCGTTTGACGTCGATAAGCCCCAGCTCCTCGCCGAGATCCAAGTGATCCTTGACCTCGAAATCAAACTCCGGCACCTCCCCCACATGCTCCAGCACGACGAAGTCCTCCTCGCCACCCGCGGGCGCACCCGCGATGACATTGGAGATGGAATACTGCAGCTGCGCCACACGCTCCTCAGCCTCCGACTGAGCAGCCTCCGCCTCCTTCACCTTCGCCTTCAGCTCATTCGACCCCTCCAGCAACGCCGGACGGTCCTCCGGGGCAGCCTGGCCAATCTTCTTGCCAAAAGCCTTCTGCTCCCCCCGCAACTCATCCGCCTTAGAAATGGCCGCGCGCCGCTCCTCATCGGCCTTCAACAGCGCATCAACTAACGACGGATCCTCACCCCGCGCCTCTTGAGAAGCACGAACAACATCAGGATTTTCACGCAGAAACTTCAGATCAATCACAATCCCCAACCCTACCCGTTGGACTGGGCCCACGAGCTGCAGGCATGATGGAGAACATGAACAACGGCAACTCGCTTTCCCGCACAGGACTGCGCACCCTTCTCATCGCCGGACTCGCCGGCGCACTGGGCATGGGCACATACGCCGGCACAACCGGATTCTCCCTGGCTGCCCAACCTGGCGGCACCACAGGGAAGGTCACCCCGGAACCCGACGCAAACGGCATCATCCCCTTCACCGCCGCCAAAGAAGGCACCTGCCTCACCTGGGACATGGACGGCGAAGGCACCATCAGCGCCTTCGAAGAAACCGACTGCAACAACGAACACCGCTTCGAAGTCTCCTCCCGCGAAGACCTGAACACCTACCCCACCGCCGAATTCGGCCCCGACGCCCCACCACCCAACCAAACCCGCCAAGCCCAGCTCCGCGAGGAACTCTGCCAAACCGCCTCCATCCGCTACCTCGGCGGACGCTACGACCCCTCCGGCCGCTACTCCATCGCCCCCATCCTGCCGCCCACCGACGCATGGGAAGACGGTGACCGCACCATGCTCTGCGGCCTCCAAGAAACAAACACCGACGGCGTACCTATCCTCACCACCGGCAAAGCCGCCGAACGCGACCAAGCCCGCGTCGCCGAAACCGGAACCTGCCTGATCAGCGACCAAGCCAACACCCTCACTGCTGTGGACTGCACCGAACCCCACCACATCGAGGTCACCGGCAAAATCGACCTCGCCCCCGTCTTCGCCGACCACACCCCCTCGGTCGACGAACAAAACAAATACCTTGGTGATGTCTGCGCCAAAGCCGCCGAAGAATACGTCGGCAGCGAAGAAAACCTCTACCAAACAACCCTGCAGATCTACTGGGGTACCTCACCCATCCGCGCCTGGGACGGTGGCAGCCGCACCGTCAACTGCGGCCTCATGTTTGCCAAGGACAACCGCTTCTCCACCCTGACCGGCTCCGCCAAGGACGGCCGTGAAGCCCTCACCATCGACGGAGCAGTGCCTGAAGCCCCGCCGGAGCGCCGTCCGCTGCGCTCTGAACAGGGCGGAACTGGTGGGGCCGGCGCGTCTGATGGCCCAGTCCCCGTTGCACCCCAGCCCTACAACGCGCCTTAAACCATGGAACCCATCAGCGACGAAGAGTTCGAAGCCCTCATCAACGACGCCCTCGACCTCATCCCCGAATCCTTCGCCCGTTCCATGACCAACATGGTCATCCTGGCCCGGCCCTACAACGAGGACAACCCCACCCTGCTTGGCCTTTTCGAGGGCGTCCCCCTCACCGAACAACACGCCAACCACACCGGCCACCTGCCGGATGCCGTGTTCATCTACAAAGATGCACTCGAAGCCATCTGCTCAGACATCGACGAGCTCCGCCACGAGGTCAAAGTCACCGTCTTCCACGAGGTGGGACACTACTTCGGGTTGGAAGAAGACGAGTTGCATGAGTTGGGGTGGGGGTAGCGTCGATAAGCAGCGAGGCGCTGTGTAAACGGTGACATGGCCCTCGGGCGGTAGTTTTAAACCTGCAGGTCACGGAATTCTGTCTGGCAATAGTTACTAGTGCAATGTAAAGTTTTACACAGAACTTCGGACCGGAGGGAACCAAACCCCATCCCGCGGCAGTCTAAAACTATGTGAACACTTCACCTTTCAATCCGCCACAACCGCCACGCAACGGGATGAATGTGGACGGGAAAATGCCCGGCGGCCTGCACACAAACGGCCTGGGACTGCCCGTGAACGGCACATTCACCATGCCCAGCGGCTTCGCGCGCCCACCAGAACTTGCCCACCAACAATCCTTCGACCATCCGCTCCGCATCATCTACCGCGCACCGGCAGCCAGCCGCGCCATAGCGATGTGGCTCGAGCACCCACACCTGACCATCTGCGGCCTCAGCGCGCTCGCACTCTTTGGCCTGCCGTTTTTCGCCGACAGCAACGACACCACACTGCGCGGCATGACACGACGGAAACAGCTGGCCACCCAATTCACCCCGCTCGTCCTGCGCCGTCCCGCCGACACCACCTGGGCTGTCCGCGCCTGCGGGTACGTCATCCCGATCTCTCCACCCAAAGTCGCCGTCGCCGAAACCCTCCAGCTCATCCGCCACGGCACCTACTCATGGCAGGTCTATCCCGTCGATGGGTACGACCCCACGGACATCAGGGCCATTCAGCTTATCGACGCCTCCCTCCGCCACCTCCCCCTCCCCCTCGCCCCCATCCTCACCGCCAGCCGGGGAATGGTGAACCAGCGGTGGCTAAAGAAGGTGAGTGGGCTTTCGAGCGCCTTGGCCGACTCCCCCAAAGAAACCGAAATGCGCCTCCTCATCCTGGCCCTGTGCCGCGAGCTTGGCCTGGAGCTGGGTGTGGATCTGGTTGAACAACATGTCCTGATGGGCGGCGACAAGATCATCACCGTGTTTGACCTGGCCATTCCCGGCCTACGCATCGGCATCATGTACGACGGTGAACACCACCTCACCCGCCAACAACGCGACCGGGACAGCCGCATCAACATCGAATGCGCCAAGCAGGACTGGGCCGTCATCCGTGTGACTGCGGGGACCCTCCACTCCCTGCCGGACACGCTCCGGCAATTGGTCTTGGCCCGGCGCGGCTTCCTCCAGGGGTAGGTCTGAATGGGATCGAGCCGCCAGTTTTAGGCCCTCCCCCGGGGGCGCTGTGTAAAAAACTACATGCCCCTCGCGCGGCATTTTTAAACCCGCAGGTCACAGATTTCTGCCCGGCGATCGTTACCAGGGCAATGTAAAATTTTACACAGCGTCCCGCAGGGAAGGGCTCGGCGAGGGCCGGCGGAAGGGCCGGGGTCAGCCGCGCAGACCCGCCAAGTCGTAGGCCCCCCACCGCACAACCTCCCAGTCACCGAAGGTGGCGGCGGGGTCGTCACCAGGGTTGAGCACGACGTATTCGCAGTTGGGGAGGTAGGACTGCTCGGCAAACTGCGGGTCCACCTGGCAGGCGTTGGCGGTGAAAGCCCTGATGGCCCCGCCGTGGGAAACGATCACGGTGCTACCGGAACCAGAACCGGTGGAACCCGCAGAAGACTGGGCAGGGTCAAGCGCGGCCAGCACCCCGGCGCGGTAACGGGTGAGAAAGGTGTCTAGGGAATCACCGTCTTCAACAGTGGCGGCGAGGTCGCGGCGGTAGAAGCCACGGAAGGCGTTGAGGTAGGCCTCGTGGGCTGCCCAGGAGTTGTGCATCTCCCACCGGCCAGCGTGGATTTCTTGGAGCCCGGGCAGTGCGGGAATGTCACTGACCTGCGAAGAGAAGGCAATGGCAGCGGTCTGCCGGGCGCGCAGAGCCTCGGAGGAAAAGACCCTCCCCACCTGGTAGTCCGCGGAGATCGCCTGGCCGGCAGCCAAAGCTTGTTCCTCGCCGAGTGCGGTTAGGGGTGCACCGGGGACGAGGGTGTCCAGTTTGCGGTCGACGTTGGAGGTGGTTTGGCCGTGTCGTAAAAGAATCAGCATGATTAATCTCCTAACTCTCCGAGAACTCCAGTGCGCGCGGCCCGAACCCATTGTTCAGCTTGGGCGAGGCGAGCCGGGTCCATCATGGCAGAAGGAACAACCCCAGAGCCCTCCGCGCGGTAGCGCGGCCAGGACCCCAGGAAGGTGACCGTGGTGGCGCGGAGCCAGAGGGAGCGCAGCGCCTCGGCGAGCGGAATGTCGTCGATGTGTCCTACCAGGTCAACGTAGAAGTTGTAGGTGTTGGCTTCTTCACGGGTGGGGCGGGATTCAATGCGGGTGAGGTCCACGCCGCGGTAGGCGAATTCGTGCAGGGCTCCGACCAAGGTGCCGGCTTCGTTGGGGAGCTGGAAGACGACGGAGGTGCGGTCATCGCCGGTGCGCGGGGTGGGCACCCCGGTGGGTCCTGCCAGTACGAAGCGGGTGCGGGCAGTGGCTAGGTCGGCGATGCCGGTGGCGTGGACTTCCAGCCCGAACAGGTCGGCGGCGCGCAGCGGCGCAGCGGCGACATCGGCTTTCCCCTCCGCCACGGCTTGGGCGGCAGCGGCGTTGGAGGTCGCAGCGAGGTATTCCACCGATGGCAGGTTCTGGGTGAGCCAGCGGCGGACTTGGCGGTGGGCGACGGGGTGGGTAGAGAAGCGGGTGGCGTCGATAAGCGAAAAGCCTGGCCTTGTCATGATGGCGAAGCTGATGGGAAGCTCCACCTCCCCATAGACCTGCACGCCGGGCGCTTCGAGGAATGCGTCGGATGTGCTGGTCACGGCGCCGTCGACGGAGTTCTCAATCGCGACGACGGCCCAGTCCGCGCGACCTTCGCGCACGGCATTGAGCGCCTCGGAGGGTGAGTCGACGGGCAGCGGCGTGATCTCGCCGAGCCCCTCCACGAGCCGCCACAGCGCCTCCTCCGTGAACGTGCCCGCGGGCCCTAGATACGCGACGGTTGCAGTCATAGGTACCCAGCCTACAGTTGCACGCATGAAGCGACTTGTTGCCGAGGTGGCCATTGTTCTGTGCGTCACGTTCGGCATGGCGGGGGTCAAGGCCCTACTCAGGCTTATCGACGCCGCCCAGTCCCCCCTCAACCAACACCAGGTTGTGCTTAATGGCGCCACCTCGGCCCTCCCCTGGCTGGATATCTCCTTGCAGGTGGCATCCGCCCTGACCTTGTTCGCGTGGGGCGCGTTGGCACTCTACCTGCTGGAGCGGTGTCTGGAGCGTCCTTCGTGGCGGGATCTGGCGTGGGGTGCCGGGTTGGCGGCACTGATTGGCATTCCGGGGCTGGCCTTGTACGTGGGGGCGTATCACCTGGGGTTCTCGGCAGAGGTGGTGCCAGCGACGGACGCGTCGCGCGTGCCACTGCTGCTTCTATGGTCCGCGGCGAATGCGTTCAGTGAGGAAGTCGTGGTGGTGCTGTGGCTGGTCACCCGGCTGCGCCAACTGAAGGTGCCGGTGTGGGGCGCCGTGGCTGGATCGGCAGTACTGCGTGGTTCCTACCACCTCTACCAGGGCTTTTCGGCGGGTGTGGGCAACGTGGTGATGGGCGTTGTGTTCGCGTGGTTCTTCGCACGCACTGGGAAAGTGTGGCCGCTCATCCTGGCGCACTTCCTCATCGACGTGGTGGCCTACGTGGGGTATCTCATGCTCGACCTGTCATGGCTCGGGCTGTAGCGCACCAGGGATTCGTGGATTGGACCGTTTAGAATGTGCCCCATGTCCAACCCGCACTCCAACGACCCCCGGGACAACCCGGGAGAATTTCTGCTGGGCAAAGATGGGGCACCGATCCTGGATAGGTACGGCCGACCCATCCGTCGACGCTCCGCACAAAGAGTATCCGCGGAGCGACCGGAAAGACCTGAGCATCCCCGCCAGCACATGCCTGGTGAGGGCGGGTACCAACCCCGACGGACACCACTGCCTCCGCGGCAGGCAGCGCAGCCAGCGAGGCCAGCGCGGCCGGTGCAGCGACGCGGTGGACGCCCAACGCAACGGCCAACGCAGCGGCCAGTCGGGCGGCCAGGAGGACGGCCGGGACCGAGGCCCGTGGGACGGCCCGCAAAAAGACCCCCGCAACGACCACGGCGCCGCCGCAATCCGTTGAACCTACTGGGGTGGATCCTCTCGATCGTCCTGGTGGGCGCCGTGGTGGTCACGTTGGTGGCGGATGCGCGGCTGGCACGGGTGGATGCGTTGCCGGATGCGCGGATTGGTAATACGGCGGGGACGAACTGGCTGATTGTGGGATCGGATTCGCGGCAGGGCCTGTCCGACGAGGACGTGGCGCGGTTGGGAACGGGCGGCGATATTGGTTCGGGTCGCACGGATGCCATCATGCTGTTCCACATCCCAGCCACGGGCAAGGCAACTCTGTTGTCCATCCCGCGTGATTCCTATGTGGAGATCCCTGGGTATGGCTACGACAAGGTCAATGCGGCGTTCGCGTTTGGGGGACCGAAGTTGCTCAGCCAGACGGTGGAAAACGCCACTGGTTTACGGGTGGACCACTATGCGGAAGTGGGCATGGGTGGTCTTGCCGGACTGACGGATGTGGCTGGTGGTGTGGAGCTGTGCCCACCGGAGCCGATCCAGGATCCGCTGGCCAACCTGGATATTCAGGCGGGCTGCCAGGTGATGGATGGGCCGACAGCGTTGGGGTACGTGCGTACGCGTGCAACGGCGATGGGGGATCTGGACCGGGTAGCTCGTCAGCGAGAATTCCTCGGTGCCCTGATGCATACGGTTGTGTCACCGAAGGTGCTGCTCAACCCGTTCCGGGCGGTGCCGTTGGCGTTGAAAGGCAGCCAGCTGTTCACCGTGGGCAAGAACGACCACGTGTGGCACCTAGCCCGCCTGGCGTTGGCCATGCGCGGCGGGATCAACACGGAAACAGTGCCGATTTCCCATTTCGCTGACACCGAGGTCGGCAACGTCGCCGTGTGGGACGACGCTGCCGCCGGGCAGTTGTTTGGGGGAATGAGGTAGTTAGCGGGGGGCGTCGATAGGCGTAGCTCCCGGCTCATGATCATTGA
The DNA here is from genome assembly GCF_030232825.1 of Corynebacterium sp. MSK044. NCBI lineage: Bacteria > Bacillati > Actinomycetota > Actinomycetes > Mycobacteriales > Corynebacteriaceae > Corynebacterium > Corynebacterium sp. MSK044. The sequence goes on along the minus strand of NZ_JASPJJ010000010.1, from coordinate 12,604 downwards.
CGCCGGGGAGCTTGTGGCGGCCCGTGATGTAGAACAGCGCGACGGTGATGACGCTGAACGCGACACCAACGAAGAACGCACCGCGGAAGGCCGGCAACCACAGCATGATGCCGAAGGTGAACAGGATGAACGCCACCGCGAAGTACTGGCCGTACGGGAAGAACGGGGTCTTGTACGGCAGGGCGGCGACTTCCTCCGGGGTCATGTGACGGCGTGAGGCTAGGTGTGCCAGGAGGATCATCAGCCACACGAAGATGGTGGCGAAGGTGGCCAGGGATGCCACGACCTCAAAGATGCGCTCCGGCATGAGCGTGTTGGCCACAACACCAATCACCATGACGGCAATGAGGATGACCGTGGTCATCACCGGAACATCGCGCACCGTCTTGGCCATGATCTTCGGGGCAAAGTGCTGCTTAGCCAGGCCGGTGAGCACACGGCCAGCGCCGAAGAGGTCCGCGTTGATGGCGGACAGCGCAGCGGTGATGACCACGAAGTTAAGCAGGCCCGCAGCCCAGTTCACTCCCAGGGCAGAGAAGATCTGTACGAAGGGGGACTGGTCGCCGGTGATGGAACGCCACGGGTTGATCATCAGAATGATCAGGATGGACAGCACGTAGAAAAGCAGGATGCGCACCGGCACCGTGTTGATGGAGCGCGGGATCGCCTCCTTCGGGTCCTTGGCCTCCGTGCCGGCAACACCGATGATCTCGGTGCCACCGAAGGCAAAGAGCACGAGGATGAAGGAGGCGATCATGCCCTCGATGCCGTTGGGGAAGAACCCACCGTCATTGACCAGGTTGGCAGGGCCGGTGGTTTCGGCGCTGGATAGACCAAAAGCCAGAACGGCTGCACCGGCAATGATCATGGCCACAACAGCCCCGACCTTGATCACGGTGAACCAGAACTCCAACTCACCAAAGGCCTTTGCGCTGGCCAGGTTGGCGGCGCCGACGATGAGGAGCGCGGCCACGATCCACACCCACCGGGACACATCGGGGAACCAGAAGCCCATGTAGATGCCAATGGCGGTGAGGTCCGCCAGCGCCACAATGACCATCTCAAAGGCGAACATCCAGCCGGTGAGATAACCGGCGGCGCCACCCATGTGGGCACGGGTGTACTCCGCAAAAGAGCCGGTGACGGGGTGGCGCACCGCCATCTCGCCAAGCGCGCGCAGCATGAAGTACACCACTGCGCCGCCAAGCAGGTACACCAGCAGAACGGAGGGGCCGGCAGCCTGGATCGCACCAGCGGAACCGTAGAACAGGCCGGTACCAATGGCGGAGCCCAGGGCGATGAAGTTGAGGTGGCGCGTGTTTAGCCCTTTCGGGCGGTGCTTCAGCGCAAGCGCTGAGGCAGCAGAAGCTGAAGCAGAAGAAGCAGAGTCGGGGGAAAATGCAGTGGACATGACGGGGGGGTTCTAGATGGTCACCTGACGGGATTTGATGTTCTCCAGCTGTTTTCGCTCGTCGGCGTTCAGCTGTTCATCGTTGCCGTATTCCTTCTCAATGGCAGCGTTGAGTGCAGTCAGAGCATCAGCGTAGGAGGCGGGTTCCACGGCTGGGTCCAGGTCGAAGACGGGGACGACGAGGCCGTGGGTGCGGAAGGCGCCAGCGAACTTGGTGCCTTCACCGAGGTTGAGCTCACCGCGAGCCGCGATGCGGGCGAGCGCATTAAGCAGCAGGCGCTCATCATCTTCCTGGCGGACCCACCGGATGTGCGCCTTGGCGCCACCCGGATTCACCCACCAGATCGCGCCCGGCAGTTCTGGGGCAACCTGCACGGACGGGATGATCGCGTCGTTGGCGCGTGCCAGTGCCTGCTGGATCTGCGGGTTCACAGCAGAGGAATCGGTGAACCACCAGTTGAAGTCGTCGTGGGTGGTGACGGTGAGGGTCTGGGCAGCGTCGAAAAGCGTAGAGAGCTCTGGCTGCGAACCATCCGCAACGGTGGAACCGAGCGTGTCACCTGGCTGCGCGTTCACAACCCAGTTGAGGGCGTACGCGAGGTCACGGCCCGGGTTGATGGAGTGGGACTGGACCTGAAGAGCGACCATGCGCTCCCCACCCTCCGCCTCCGGGCGGACCAGCGCGGCACCGGCACCGGGCAGCACCGTTGCCACCGTGACCGGGGTGCCGTTGACCTCAATCTTTGCGGTGGCGGACGGCACGAACTCCTGCAAAGCAACAAGGTCCGCCTCCGCGGCGAGACCGGAGTACGGGCGCGGATCCTTCTGCAACGCAGCGCGCTCAGCGGCACGCGCCGCCAACTTCGCTTGACGGCGGCTCATGCCCTCAGGCAGATCTTCCTTCTTACGGTTCTTTTTGGCCATGCCCACTAGTTTAGTGGGGCAGCACTACCCCGCAGACACTGGCGTGACGGGGTGCTCACGGAACACCTCTACCGCCAAGTGCGGCAGGTCCGTGGCAAAAACATCCACCCCTTGTTCACGGCACCACAACATGTCCTTTGGCAGGTTGACGGTCCACGTATAGGTTTTCAGTCCGCGGTAGCCCAACAGATCCTGCTTGGACTGCAGGTGCGCCAGCGCCGGGCCCACGCCGTAGGGGCGGGAGAACATGGTGTTGTTCTTGTTCCACTTCATTTCCCGCAGACGGAACAGGTAGAACGTTTCCAAATCAGGCACGGCCTGCTTGAAGTAGCGCATCGCCGAGTGAGAGAAGGAAATGAGATGGACACGCGGGTCTTCCTTCATCCCGCGGTACCACAGGGTGCGCACGGTCTGTTCATCCACTTCAGGGCCGTAGCGGGTGGGGTGTTTCGTTTCGATGTAGATGTGCTTGTCCGGGTAGTCCTCGAGGAGGTCCAACAATTCGTCCAGCAGCACGATCTGCTGTGGGTCTTCCTTGGTGCCAAAGTTGAATCTGCGGATGTGATCAAAATCCATCTTGGCAATGCGCCCGGCACCGTTGGAGGTCCGGTTGATAAAGGAGTCGTGGTGAACCACCAAGCGCCCATCACGCGTGAGCCGCACGTCGCATTCAATGCCGTGCACCCCATCCAGTTTCAATGCTTCTTCAAAGGCTCGAAGTGTGGATTCTGGGTACAACCCCGACATTCCACGGTGGGCAATGATGTGCGGATCCGGCTTCAGCATCATGCCTGCCAGGGTAGGCTCATCTCTCAGATAAGGCGACTGCAGGCCGGGTGAATCACCGAACTATCACGCGTTGTTCACTTCTTGCTCACCGCATGTCTTCTTCATTTGCCACAATGGACCATATGTTCATGTCTCCGCGGGAAGCCTTCAAACGGTTACGCCCCCACCGCAAGCGTGCCGTGCGCGCGCCGTTGTATGCGGTGGAGCTGTTCGCGGACTTGACGCCGATGGTGCGGATGTCGGGTTTGCGGCGTTTGCCGGAGAACTTCACGGCGGGCATTCTGGGGGCAGAGGTGGCTGCGTGGGGCGCTATTTCGCCGTCGCTTTTGCCGCACCCGTGGTGGGTGACCACGGCGAATGTGGCCATTTGCCAGGCCGCCGGTCATACGGTGGGCGTGGGTGCGGCTAATCTGGTGACCAGTGTCAGCGATGCCGCCGGGTGGTCCGGGCCGCGTCGTTTACGCCAGAAGGCAGCGCCGTTCGTGCAGCTCGCCATGGGCACAGTCACGGTGGGCACGTATCTCGCAGCTGCTTTACGACGTTCTGAGCACGAACGCCTCGTCGAAGCCTCCCACCAGCGGGGCCCTTTGCAAACCTTGGCGGGCATTGCTCTTGGCTCACTGGGGTATGGCGCTTTGCTGCTGGTCGGCGAAGGTATCCAGATGTCCACGGAGCGCTTTAACCGCCAGCTGCGCCGCTGGATGCCACCGGTAGTGTCCTGGCCACTGGCCGTGGCGGGCATGAGTGCACTGGGGGCTGTACTGACAGACAAGGTGGTCATCCGCCAGATCCTCAACACCGCGTACCGCAAGGCGGATGCCCTCGACCGTGAGTTCCTACCCGGCGCGGCTAAACCCCGGGAGAAGGAGCGCTCAGGCTCCCCCGCTTCGCTGGAGAAGTGGAAGTACTTGGGCCGTCAGGGCCGTGCCGTGGTGGCGGGCGGGCCACGTCAACACGACATCGCCTCTGTGCTTGACGTTCCGTCTACCCAGGTTAAACAACCGATCCGCGTGTTCATTGGGTTGCGGGACCGCACGCCTGAGCACCAGGCCGAGATGGTCTTGCGGGAAATGGACCGCACCGATGCCTGGTCCCGTAAGCGCATCGCCGTGATGAGTGCCGCCGGCACCGGCTGGATCAGTGATTACCACACGTCCAGCTTCGAGTTCCTCAGCCAAGGTGACTGCGCCATCGTGGCCATGCAGTACTCCTTCATGCCCTCGGCCTACTCCTATGCCTCAGACCGTGAAGTTCCGGTTCGCAGCGCACAAGTGTTGCTCAGCGCAGTGCAGAAACGCCTGGCTGCCATGCCCGCGGACAAACGCCCCCTCCTGTACATCGGCGGGGAATCCCTCGGCGCTTATGGTCTGACAGACTCCTTCTCCACCCCGGATGAACTCATCACCAGCACTGACGGTGGTGTCTTCACCGGTGCTCCCGGCTTTGCCCGCAACATCGCTGAGCTCACGCGCCGACGTGACCTAGGCAGCCCTCAGCGCCTCCCGGTTGTGGACGGTGGACGCCACGTCCGCTTCACCGCCCACCCAGACCACCTGCACCACACCTTCGATGGCTCCGCCTATGAACAGGAGTGGGAATTCCCCCGCACCGTTTTTGCCCAACACGCCTCCGACCCCGTGGTGTGGTGGGACTGGCGCCTCTTTGTCAGCCAACCTGACTGGCTCCGCGAGCCCGGTTCCCGCGGCATCAAAGCGCCGGCAGCCCAGCACGTTGACGTACTGCAATCCATGCGGTGGATGCCCTTCATCACCGGCTGGCAGGTGGGTGTGGACCAGTTGATCTCCCTCAACCCACCCGGTGGCCACGGCCACCAATACCACCGCGAAACGGTGGCCTACTGGAATGCCGTGCTGGACACCAGGTTTTCGGAGGACACCATCAGCCGGATCCATGACTGGATCATGCACGACTCAACCCGCCTGCGCGCCACCGCTGCTGGTGCCGCCAAGGAGTCCGCGAAGGAAACGTTCGGCGCGGATTAGATCCCTGCTTAAATCCCGCACGCCACCCCGGTGGAGTGATGCGGGCAATACCCGTTGGGCACTTTGTGCAGGTACTGCTGGTGTTCTTCTTCCGCCAGGTAGTAGTCGACGTCGCTGGCCACCTCCGTGGTGATGTCCCCATAACCAGCCTCTTGCAGTGCTTTGCCGTACTCTGCGACCCATCCGCGGATCAGTTCCGCGTCCGCTTCCGCATCGGGGCCGGTGGTATAAAACGCGGACCGGTACTGCGTCCCCACATCATTGCCCTGGCGGAAACCCTGCGTCGGGTCATGTGCCTCCAGCGCCATCTTGACCAGTTCCTTCAGGCTGACCTGCTCCGGGTCATACACAACCTCCACCAACTCAACATGGTTCGTGGCTCCGGAGCACACCTCCCGGTACGTCGGATTCGGGGTGACCCCACCGCCATAACCCACCGACGTGGATTCCACCCCCGGCGTCTGCCAGTAGATTTTCTCCGCACCCCAGAAACAGCCAATGCCCACCAGCAGGCGTTTTTGCCCTTCACGCCACGGACCAGTGATCGGTGTGCCCAGCACTGCGTGCGGCCGGGGGTTCCCCAGAACCGGTTCCGTGCGGCCGGGCAGGGCCAAGTCAGGGTCCACGAGTTGCGGGGTGCGTCCAAAGAAGAAAGCCATGTCCTCTATTGTTATCGGATCTTGTCGAAAAATCTCACCATTTCATGCTTCCTCCGCCGCAAAACCCCAGGTCGCCAGATTGGCATGGGAAGAAAAATCGAACGCTCCCACAAGCCCCCAAAACTCGATCTTGGGTTTTTGCCTATCATGGGCCGAGTAAGAGCAAACCCAGATGAAAGGTTTACCAATGGCTGTTTACGAACTTCCTGAACTTCCGTACGCATACGACGCGCTGGAGCCGCACATCTCCGCCGAGATTATGGAGCTGCACCACAGCAAGCACCACGCCACCTACGTCGCTGGCGCTAACGTTGCACTGGAGGCTCTCGAGGCTGAGCGCAATGGTGACGCTAACCCGGACAAGCTGCGTGCATTGTCCAAGAACCTTGCATTCAACCTGGGTGGCCACACCAACCACTCCGTGTTCTGGAAGAACATGTCCCCGAATGGTGGTGGCGCACCGGCAGGTGAGCTTGCTGAGGCGATTAACCGTGACTTCGGCTCCTTCGAGGCTTTCCAGAAGCACTTCGAGGGCGTCGCTCTGTCGCTCCAGGGTTCTGGCTGGGCAGTGCTTGGCTATGACAAGATCGCTGGTCGCCTGGTCATCCAGCAGCTGACCGATCAGCAGGGCAACATCTCCGTTGACTTCACCCCGGTTCTCATGCTGGATATGTGGGAGCACGCTTACTACCTGCAGTACAAGAACGTGAAGGCTGACTACGCCAAGGCTTTCTGGAACGTTGTCAACTGGGACGACGTTGCTGAGCGTTTTGCTAAGGCTTCTGCTTAACGACGGCCCCCGCATGCGGGTTAATAGACAAAAGTGTGTCCGCTCGGCGTGTCGCCGGGTGGGCCCTTTTTTATTTCTGAACTGCCCCGGGTTTTGTTCCTAGGCGTTTGCCTTGATTTCTATTATTTCTTGTGGTGGGTTCTGCTTCCAAAATTCGGTTTCCATCTCGACCGGGGTTCGGTATCCCAAGCTTTGGTGGAGCCTAGCTTCGTTCCACCATGACACCCACTCGAACGTCGCGATTTCTACCTCGACAACATCATCCCACCTGCGAGCACGGATCAGCTCATTCTTGTAGGAGCCGTTCACGTTTTCAGCCAGAGCATTGTCATAGGAGTCGCCAACCGTCCCGGTGGCAGCGGCAATCCCGTGCTGGGCAAGTCGCTGGTTGTAGACAACGCTGACATACTGTGAGCCGTGATCTGAATGGTGAATGAGACCTGTTGTTTCCTCAGCACATGCGATCGCCTGGTTGAGAGCTTGCAGGGGCAATGCCTCAGTCCGCATCGAGTCTGATAACGCCCACCCAACGATCCGCCGGGAGTAAACGTCGATGACGAACGCGGCATACACAAAGCCTTTCTTCGTGCGCACATACGTAATGTCAGCCACCCACAGCTTGTTCGGCCCCTGGGCTTTGAATTCACGCTCGACCAAGTCCGGACGCAGATCAGGCACTTTAGGCTTACGGGTTGTAATGAGAGTGTCCGATAGTTTGTATGCGGGGGTTTGGTTTACAAGTAGTCCGCGAATCGGTCGGGGTAAGCCACGGCTAGTTGGTTGATGGCTTGTTTCCACCCGGTGGCTTTCGCTCCTTCAATATAGCCGTTGCACTCAACGTCGCGCTTTGCTTTCTTCGCTCGCTGGGCAACGCGCTTGTCTTCGATGTTGCAGATCATCAGCCACAGCGTCTTCAGCGCCGCAGTATCGTTCGGGAATTGACCCCGGTTACGAGTAGCTTTACGCAATTCAGCATTGAGTGATTCGATCGAATTGGTGGTGTAGAGCACCCGGCGTGCCGCCGGCGGGAACTGCAGAAACGGCACGAACCGCTCCCACGCATCACGCCAGACTTTCACAGACTGCGGGTATTTCCGGCCCAGTTCAGAGGCCTCGAACGCATCTAAACTGGCACGGGCGGTATCTTCGTTTGCGGCCGTATAGACCTCACGCAGCGCCCGGGAGACAGATTTGCGGTCCTGGTAAGACACCCACCGGTTCGCAGCCCGAATCAGGTGCACAATGCAGGTCTGCACCATGGAATTCGGCCAGGTCGCCTCCACAGCTTCCGGTAGGCCTTTCAGTCCATCACAGCAGACGATGAAGACATTCTGGACGCCACGGTTGGCAAGATCTGCGCACACCGATGCTCAAAAGGCGGCACCTTCATTATCAGCAATCCACAAGCCCAGGATGTGCTTGATACCGTCCATGTCGATGCCCACCGCCATGTAGCACGCCTTGTTAACTACACGGTGGCCGTCGCGAATTTTCACTCGGAGCGCGTCGAGGAAGATCACCGGATAGAACTGGTCTAGCTGACGGTTTTGCCAGATAAAGACCTCTTCCAACACAGCATCAGTAACCGTGCTGATCGTATCCGGGCTCATATCCACTCCCAGGGTGGAGCCAAGATGGTGCTGAATATCACGCACTGTCATCCCACCGGCGTACAGCGAGACGATCATGTCATCAAGCTCTGTCAGCCGACGTGAGCCCTTGGGCACCATCTGGGGAGTAAACGTGCCACAACGATCCCTGGGCACAGTCACTTCCAACGTGCCGTAACCAGAATTAACCGTCTTGGTGTACGACCCGTTGCGGTGGTTGCTCCCCTGTGCTGGTTCAACCTGGGCCTTCATCTTCCGGTCGGAATGACCGTAGCCCAAATGGGCATCCATTTCCGCCTGCAGACCCGCGTTGATCGAGGCCTGCAACAGGCCTTTGACCAGGTCGCTGGCGTCATCGGTGGAGGTCGATAACTCGCCAATCAAGCTAGCAAGCTCAGGATTTTCCATCAGCTTCTCGCTGATCTTGTTGGCCTTGTCCTGGTCATGGTTTTTCTTCGGTGACACCGTAGTCATTATTGGTGAAACTCCTTCTGAATCAGAGCCTCACACACAAACTTCCTGACACCCTCTCGCCGTATGGGTCTGACCGACCACCGGGTTCCATGCCAAGAAGCGTGCCGACGATCGACGTACACACCGCCGCACCCACGATGCCCGCGGGGACCTGCCACACCAAGTGCCAACCGCGTGTGCCCAGTGGGCGGAACCCAAGAGGAATGCCACGGCGCTTGAGGTAGGCGACTAAAACGATGGTGGGGATGATGAGGGCGAGCACCATCAACTAACCGCCTAACCACAACACCAAACTTCATACCGAGCCGAAAGCACAAACCGCTACACCACTACACGGGACTTGACCTTGCAGCCCGTAAGTTTTCGGGTTGTCAGTATTTCTACTTACCCCACTTTATGCTCGGAGGATTGTGCTCTTGCAGGCGTGACTGAATTCTCCACTGGGGAGGGGAGATTCGGTCTTTCTGGAGGTCATCTCACGTAACCTGGGGCGCATGAGGCTCGACAATATAACCCGCCCCTTGCTGGCGTCCTTTTTCGCCGCGGTCGCGTGGAGTGTTTTAGGTGGGCTAATCTTGCCGAAGCCCAATCTCGCCTACGACGAAGGAATTGCGTCGTGGATTGTGTCGATGCTGGTCTCAGTAATGCTGGTTGGTTCAATGGCCGTTTTCGCCGGTGATGGCTCGTCGGCTCGAGGGATGACCAGCGCGCGGAGCATTGTCGCAGCAGCTACCGGCGCAGGAATTGCCGTGCTTGGCGATCTGGCATTCCTATTTCTCACTACGCCGCCCGACGGGCAGGACGGCCTGGCCGTCGCCTATGTCGTGTTCTTCTACATCCCGCTACTTTTTCTCGGCGGATGGGCTGCCAGTGCCGCGATTAATCGGATGCGTAGGTGGTACCGGCAAGTAAAGAAAGAAGGAGAGACCTAGCTGTCGGCTGTGAGCTAGGCCTCTAACTTTGGAGTCGCCAGCGTCTGGTGTGTCAGGTTAAGGTCGACCATCGTAACCTGCCAGGCGCGGAGGGCGTTGGGCAAGGCAATAGTCGGCGCCGTCTTCGGACGTGAATCGGAATCGACAAATCGCCTAGCCCCGAGGGCATGAATTCTTAGAACAGGCCAGTCGGGTTCTCGTCGTAAGAGACGAGCATGCACTTGGTCTCCTGGTAATGCTCGAGCATCATCAAGTGATTCTCGCGGCCGATACCGGACTGCTTGTAACCGCCGAAGGCTGCGTGAGCAGGGTAGCTGTGGTAGTTATTCACCCACACGCGGCCAGCCTGGATACCGCGGGCAGCGCGGTAGGCGTTGTTCTGGTTGCGACTCCACACACCGGCGCCAAGACCGTAGATGGTGTCGTTGGCAATCTCGAGAGCCTCGTCCAGAGTTTTGAAGGTTGTCACGGCCAGGACCGGGCCGAAGATCTCCTCGCGGAAGAAGCGCATCGAGTTGTTGCCCTTAAAGATCGTCGGCTCGACGTAGTAGCCTCCCTCCAACCCTTCGAGCTTGGCGACGTTGCCGCCGGTAAGAACCTCCGCGCCCTCCTTCGGCCCGGACTCCAAGTAGCCGGAGATTTTGTCCAGCTGCTCCTGGGAGGCCTGGGCGCCCATCTGTACTGACGTATCCAGCGGGTTGCCGGTCTTAATCTGCTTGACGCGCTCGACCGCGAGCTTCAGGAACTCATCAGCGATGTCTTCGTGGACCAAGGCTCGCGACGGGCAGGTGCAGACCTCGCCCTGGTTCAACGCGAACATGGCCAGGCCCTCAATGCACTTCTCGCGGAATGCGTCGTCGGCGTCCATGATGTCGGGGAAGAAGATGGATGGGGACTTGCCGCCGAGCTCCAGCGTGATTGGAATAATCTTGTCGGACACTGCCTTATTGATCACCTGGCCAACGGCAGTCGATCCGGTGAACGCAATCTTGGAGATCCGGTCGCTTGCGGTCAGCGCAGCACCGGCCTCGGTGCCGAGGCCATTGACGATGTTGAGGACGCCGTCCGGAAGCAGATCGGCGATGATCTCAGTGAGCATGAGGATCGACGCGGGGGTCTGCTCTGCAGGCTTGAGCACGATGCAGTTGCCGGCAGCGAGGGCCGGGGCGATCTTCCAAGCGGCCATCAGGAGGGGGAAGTTCCACGGGATGATCTGGCCGACGACGCCGAGTGGCTCGTGGAAGTGGTAGGCGACCGTGTTGTCGTCGATCTGCGAGATGCGCCCCTCCTGCGTGCGGGTGACGCCGGCGAAGTAGCGGAAGTGGTCGATTGCGAGCGGGATGTCAGCGGCGAGGGTCTCGCGGATGGCCTTGCCGTTCTCCCAGGTCTCGGCGACGGCAATCTTCTCAAGGTTTTCCTCCAGACGGTCCGCGATGCGGTGGAGGATCAGCGCCCGCTCGGCCGCAGGAACCGAGGCCCAGGAGTCCTTTGCTTTGTGTGCGGCGTCGAGGGCGAGCTCAATGTCTTTCTCGTTAGACCGCGGAACCCGGCAGAAAACCTCGCCCGTGACCGGGGTGGAGTTGTCCATGTATTGCCCGTCTACTGGAGGTGTCCACTTACCGTCGATGAAATTCTCGTACTGCTCCTTGTATGTGAAAATTGCATCGGGGGTGCCGGGGTTGGCGTAAACAGTCATGTAGACACGTCCTTTCGATAGGGAAACAAAAACGTACGAGCAAACTTTACTTTGTGACTCGCGCCACAGTCAACACTTATTTTTTCATCGCTTTTGCGAGAGATGCGATTGCTGCCGACCCTAAATCTGCCCCGACGTCGCCGTGAGAAATTCCAGAATTGCCCGCACACGGCGGTTTTCCTCGCCGGGCTCCAGATGCAGCTTCATAAAGATATTGGACACGTGTTTCGCCACTGCCGCCCCTGAAAGCACGAGGTCATCGACAATCTGCTTATTGGACTTGCCTCCTGCCATCAGCTCCAGCACTTCGCGCTCGCGCGCCGTCAAACTGGCTAGCCCCGATTTGCCGGACTGCATCAATGCCGTCGCCACATCAGGGTCAATCACCACGCCACCACCTGCGACGACTTCGAGCGAACCCAAGAAGTCCAACACCTGGCCGTGAAGTGTCCTGGGTTTAGTTCCGATCATTTCTAGAGAAGGATTGGAATCATGCCAAGGAAGTACAGTGACGAGTTCAAGGCCAAGGCAGTGCGTTTGGCTGAGGACCTCGTTGAGCTCGAAGGGTGCTCGAAATGGAGTGCAGCCGTAGAGATCGGTGAAAAGCTCGGCATTCCAGCGCACACGCTCAACGATTGGTTGAAGCCGAATATGGCCTCGTCCGATGTTGAGGTCGGCGCCGGCGAGTCAACGGCTAACGAACTGAAGCGGCTCCGGAAAGAGATTAAGGAGCTACGCAGGGCTAACGAGATCTTGAAAACCGCGTCAGCTTTTTTCGCGGCGGAACTCGACCGTCCCACCAGAAGATGATCGAATACATCGATGCGTATCGCGATCGCTTCGGGGTCGAGGCTATCTGTCGCACATTGAAAGAGACAGAATGTGGGTTCATCACCTCTCGTGGCTACCGAGCAGCGAAAACACGCGCGCCGTCGGCGAGGAGTTTGTCGGATGCGCTGCTCATTCCTGAATTGGTGAGGGTCTACGAGGACAACTTCAGCGTCTACGGGGTCCGCAAGATGTGGAAGGCTATGCAGCGCGCCGGCTGGAACATCGGTCGTGATCAAACCGCGCGTTTGATGAAGCAAGCTGGCATTTACGGCCGCAGGCGTGGCCGCACATCGATGACAACGCTTCGGGCCAACGTTCCGGATTGCCGCCCTGACCTGGTCAACCGTGACTTCACTGCCCCCGCGCCGCACCGGTTGTGGGTCGCTGACATCACCTATGTGCGCACCTTGTCTGGTTTTGCCTACACCGCGTTTATCACCGATGTGTACTCCAGAAAGATCGTCGGTGTCGCAACTCGGGCGAGC